>CAZZGN010000104.1:0-4359 GCA_964654165.1 uncultured Methanosarcinales archaeon
ATTAGCCAAGTAACATTTGTTTGCATTGTTGCTAATGAAGAAGCAGTTGCCATGTTGCTGTAAATTTCTCCAGTTTTTATGTAGGTAACATTAGAAATATTATAAAGCTGTTCTGCTGTGTAAGTTCCCCATTTTGTTAATAGGTTTTGGGTGTCTGTGTAAATATTTCCTGTTTGAGTATAAGTAGAATTAGAAATATTATACAATTGAGAGGCATTATAAGTTCCCCATTTCTCCAAAACAGAATGAATTGTTGTATTTGTTTCACTCACTAAAGGTTGAATTGTATCTGTCAAATAATCATAACTTGTATGTGTTGTTGAGTTTATTTCAGATAAATAAGGAATTATTGTGTTTGTTATTGTGTCATTGATGGAATTAACAGTATTATTTATATCAATTAAAATTCCAGAAACATGAAAAGTATGAGAATCTATATCTGAAAAAGTTCCTGATGTGCAGTTTGCCACAGAAATATAAACTCCGTCTACATTTGGAAGAGTAAATGAGTTATAATAGATTCCAACTCCTGCTAATTCACTTGCTACTTGGTCATCTAACCACAATGTTGAATTAGGATAATAATAATCTACTGTGCAGGTTGCTTCTGTAACAGCATCATTAAATTCATCTTTTAATTGTACAACTATCTGCCCTTCTTGTCCTGGATAATATTCTGTTCCTCCTACAATATTTACATTAAACGGTAATTCATTCCACGTGACAGGGATAGATAGTGTGTCCCCAATATTAACAAGATATCCTGTTCTGTCTGTAACATTTACTGTAACCTCAAAATTATCTTTTACAGACAAGGAACTGTCTGCTCTTTTGTTTGTAGATACATCGTAATAGCAATTAGCATCTGTTTCATAAATTTCTATTTCTGTTCTAATATTTCCTGTATGGGATGCTGTTGTCCAATAACTAGAGCCTGCTGTACTATCTCTTAAATATCTCATATCAATAGGATTGAAATATATACTCTTTCCAAAAGCGCCCTCACTATATCTTTCATTATTTCCATCATCACTATTATCAAATAATAAATCGTTTACTGTAAAGTTACCACTTGCATTTGTTGTTGAACGAAGGATTACATTTTTATAGCTTCGTCCATCACCATAATAGTGCCATGTTTTAACAAGTCCAACAGAATAATTTTGTTGCAGGTCTATAACTGAATAAGATGCTTCTTCAACCGAACTTGAATCTATATCAGAATAATCAGTAGATAATGTTGTCATGCCAGACCATTCATCCATAGATAGTATACCATCTGTCCAACGTGGATTAAGGCTGTCTTGATTCTGCCCATCATCATCAAAAACATCTGTTTGACCCAATGCTATATTTTCCTTAATAGCTAAAAGAGTGTTATCACCCATTAAACGTATCTCATTATACAAATCTTCTTGCACAGCTCCTTCATTAAGAGTTATTTCAACATTTAAATTTGGCGTTACATTTCCTTCTACTCTATCCTCTTGTTCATAAATTAATTCTCTGCCGTTATATGGTGTAGATATTACTTCATCTCTACCATCACCATCAAAATCGTAAGCAACAGCATTTTCTGTATAAAGCCATCCATTAATATTTGAATATCTTACACTATCCCCCCTGTCCAAGAATCTTCACCTGCTGCTTCATCCCATCCTTCATATATTCTATCCCAATCTACACCATTAAATTTGAAAACATATGTGTTTCCTGAGTATCTACCAAATACCATAATTTCTTTAATACCATCGCCATCAAAATCTGCATAAAGTACTGGAACATATGAACCTTCAGCGATTCTACCTACTTCGACTTGATACCAATCATTTGTTTCAGGGTTATATTCAGTAAATACTACTTTTGGATGGTCAGTAGCATAAGAGATAGCAAAATCAGGTCTACCATTGTTGTTTAAATCATCTATAACAATATTAGATGCACCATAACTGAATGCACCATAATCTGTATCTGCGCTCCATACTAAATCTTCTTCTAACTCATTCGTTCCAGATTTATTATATTCAAGTAATTGTAATCTACCCCCAGATACTGGAACTATTGCTTCATCTATTCCATCATTATCAAAGTCACATACTGCACCACCACCATAATAATCACCCCTATCTGGTGCTTGGTCGCCTGGAATAATAGAATAATCACCAGATACATTTACATCATAAAAATAGTAACCATATTCATATACATTTACAAGATATTCATTATAACTATCATTATCAAAATCACCAACAAGTGTTTCAGTATCATAATGCATAGTTCCAAGGTCAGCACTCTTGTATATCTCTGTGAATCCACTGGCATCTGAATAATTGTAGAATACAGCATATCCTTGATAGATACCAGCATATGCTTGGTCAATGACACCATCATTATTTGTATCTGCTACTACAGGTTGTGACCTTATACTATCTCCTTCATCCCCCGTTGTCCATGTTGGTGCTACAGCTGTTCCAGCAGATTGGTCTATATTTGCCCAAGCACATAACTCCGCATGTGCATATTCCCCAGTTATAATTGTAGTGTTACCATCACCATCGTAATCTCCTGTTACCATACCAGCACCAATATAATATGTATCACCTACATCATCACTACGCCAAGGATTAATCATACCATGTATCATATTAGTCCAGTTATTGACATGTAATCTTCCATCTGTTGTCATCACAGCCCATTCCATAACTCCATCATTATCATCATCAAAAATTCCCATTGAACCACTATGACTACCTAAATCTCTTGGTTGATGGGATATAACTATTTCTTTTGGTAAAATATTTTCATAAGAAATACCAATATCAAGTGTGGTTACAGAGTCATACCCTATAGATGTTAAACTATTAATATCTGTAACATTTAATATTATTTTTCCAACTTCAAAAGTTCCTGAAACAGAAGTGTTTATTGCATAATTCCATGTTCCAGAAGAATCAGTAGAAGTAAAATTATATTTGCATCTTCCGTAGCCATATTCATTAAGAGTGATGTCACATTCTTGTTTTAAAATTCCTGAAGAATCAGTGATATTCATTAATACTGGCAAGTCGGCTGTTGAATTATAAGTTATAAAAACATAATTATTTCCGTTAATTACTGGGTCTGCTGGGGACGTCCAGATATCTGCACTAACCAAACTTGGAATTAATATTAATGAAAAAAAGAAAACTAAAGTTATGAATAATGACTTACCAACTTTTTTTTGCTTCGCCCCCCCGATTTGGGATGAAGGATTGTTTTCATTAAATGGTTTTATCATTTTTTATGCCCCTCATAAAACTCGATTAATTTTAATAAAATTTGATTATAGGTGTCTTTACGAACAAAATCCAGATTTTCAATTTGTTCTTTTGTTGTTTGCTCTATTCTAATTGTTGTAGATTTTATAGATTTAGTAGCCATATAATACTTTGTAGATTAAGTAGTATTTAAAGGTTTCGAGATAAATTTAGTGAATGAAAGCTCCCTCTAACTTAACAATGCATAATTATTAAAACATTTAAATACCTTGTAAGATTGGTCTTACTATGGTAAATATTGGGATAACTCGGATGAGTTCTAAGGGACAAATAGTAATTCCTCAAGATATGAGGAATAAAGTTAGTGAGGGAGAGAAGTTATTAATTATAGAAAGTAATAATGGTAATTGGATTATTAAAAAAGCTAGTAAGGCTGATGAAATTTTCCAAGAGGATTTAGAATTTGCAAGGCGAACTGAAGAAGCATATCAAAAAATAGAGGCTGGAGAGGGGATTAGGATGGATTTTGATGATTTTATGGAAGAAATGGATAAATGGTAGAAGTTGAATTTACAGATGAATTTCGTTCTATTTTTTCAAATATAAAAGATGGTCTTTTAAAAGTAAAAATTAAAAAACAACTTTTAAAAATTAAAGAAAATCCAGAAGTTGGGAAGTCAATGAAAAATGATAGGAAAGGAACTAGAGAACTTTATATTAAACCATTTAGATTATCTTATATTTATTTTTTAGAAAAGAAGTTAATTTATATTTTAGATTTATATCATAAGAAAAAACAGTAATTATTTACACTCGCAATCATCACCACAAGAACAATTGTCTTCTGAATTTTCACAGCCACTTTTTTCTTTCTTTTGAGCTTCCATCATTGTCTTTGTTAATTCTTGATTAACTTGTTCAAGATTTTGGTTAAGTTGTTCTTGGGCTTCCTGCAATTTATTTATTTGGTCTTTTAGTATTTCTTTTGTATCTGGAATTGATTTTTTCACAAATATTTTCTCTCCAATATCTACTGTTAATTCTTCATCTAAAAGTTTTGTTTTTGCAAAAATTCCTTTACCAATTGGAGCCATAATTTCTT
>CAZZGN010000105.1:0-4323 GCA_964654165.1 uncultured Methanosarcinales archaeon
AAATGGATGTATGAAGAGAGATTAGTTATGAAGAAGAAGATAATAGATATTACAAAACAAGCTATGAGAGAAGGAAAGAACGCTGTTTTCTATGTGCATAATGGAAATTTTGACATGCCTAGGTTATTCTTAGAAGAATATACACAATTTGACTTAATAAATAAATATAGTGGAACTAATATTTGGATACTAACTCCTAAAGTAGAATTAGAATTAGAATGTAAAACATGTGGACATGAATGGAAATATAATGGTGGAAAAGAATGGATAAAATGCCCTAAATGTAATGCAAATAAAAAAATACCATGTGGAGTTATAAGAGATACTATGAACTTTATTGGAAAGAATACCACTAAAGCATTAGCAAACATAGGACAAGAATTAGGAGTAAAGAAGTTAGAAATGCCGATGGAAATAAAAGAACCTGAGGAATTGACTAAATATCTAGGAAAAGATTTAGATATATTAGAGAAGTTTGTGAAGAGTTTTTACGATATGAAATGGAAATTGGATAATCATTTTTACGGAGAAACTAAAGATGTACAAATGAAACCGCCAATTACTGGAAGTAATTTTAGTATGACTCAATTTCTGAACTTTACAAGAAATATGGGATATTGTAAAACATGTAAAGAGTCGATGGTAATAAGAGGATTACAAAATAAAAAAGTATGCCCTAAATGTAAAAATAAATTAAGTGCGTATTCAGGATTCTTAGGAATAAGAGGGCAAATGCATAAGACGAAGTATAGAAAAGAATTGAGAGATGCATTTAAAGGTGGAGTAAACAAATCTTTCAAACAAGGAAGATATGAAGACATAAGAGTCTTTGATATAACAAGTTTATATCCTAGTGTAACCCAATATATGCCTTTGTTAGACCCTCTATCGGAAAAGAGAATAGACAATCCTAACGAACATCCTATAGAGGATATTCTAGAAATGAAAGGTATAGCTGAAGCAGAAGTAGAATTTCCAGAAGGTAGAAATTTAGGATTACTACCTATGAGATGGAGAGGATGGGGAATATATTTTCCTACTTGTGAAAAGGTAAGTAAAACATATACAGGAACATGGACAATAGATGAATTAAAATGGGCTGTAAAATACGGATACAAAATAAAAAGTTTCAAGTCTGTAATAACATACAAGGAACTTCCTTTTAATTGCTTAAAAGATTTTGAAAAAGAACTATTTAATTTAAGAATAAATAGCACAGGTATTTTTAGAAATGTAATTATAAAATTACTTATGAATGGACTGCTACTAAAGTTTAGTCAATTCAAGCCCAAAATAATATATGATAGGTGTATCAAAGATGATGTAAGAGAATGGGAAGAGAAAGGATGGAATATAGATGGAGAAAGCCCTAATGGAAGAGAATGGATACTTAGAAAAGAATTATCTGCTAAGTTTCCAAGATACGCTATCCCAATATGGAGCATATATGTAACAGCTTATAGTAGAATGGCTATACTAGAAGAAGCCATGAAGATCGATGAAAAGGATTTACTATATATAGACACAGACGCGATTCATTGCACAAACTGGAAAAAGTATGAGAATAAATTAGATATAGGAAAAGACTTAGGGACTTTCAAGGTAGAACACTTAGAAGCAGAACATCCCCTAACTGGAGATTATGTAAAAGAGAAATGGTATACGATATTTGATAGTAAAGGGAATATCGCAAAACAGGCAACGTCAGGGGCAACTGGAGGAAGTTTAACATCTGAACAAATGCATGGAATACATAAGATAGTAGTTCTGAGAAATGTATCTATAGCAAGATGGATAAGAGCAAAGAATAGCGAAGGTGGAAATAAATACGATGAGGATGATGTGGGAAGATATGAGAAAGTTGCCTTATGGGTTAAGACAACAAAAAGGAAAGGAGATATTGAAAACAAGTTTCCAAATGGATATATAGAATATAGAAAAGATAATATGGAAGATAATAAAGAAGATGAATATGAGAATAAGGAGGACTTAATAGAATAAAGTAACATATTTAAGCAAAGGTTGATAAGTTATATTATGGATTTTGGAATTGAAAAGGCTATGAAAAAACAAGAAAGGGCTATACAAAGTATGGTTAAAAAACAAGACGCTTCTATCAAGAAAGCAGTTTCTAAACAAGATAAAGATTTAGCAAAATTTATGAAGTTAAATGTAGGAACTTCAATAAGACAAGAGGGAAGAGTAACAATACCCGCAAAGAGAAAGCACGAAGTTGAAAATAAGTATAAGAATAAATGTGCTGTATGTAAAAAGAAACCTTGTAATTTACATATACACCATAAGGATATGAAAAATAATAATAATGCATTGCCTAATTTAGAACTCTTATGCCCAACTCATCATACTCAAAAACATGAAAAAGAATTTAGAAGAGTTTACAAAGATAAATGGGGAAATAAAAAAGGGACAAGATTAGTTAAGAAAATTAATGGAAAAGCGCCAAAGAAAAAGGTTGTAAAAAGACAAAGTGTAGGTTGGGGATTTTAATATGGTGTGTAAAACAAATAAAAAATATGAATATAAGCTATATAATCAACAACTTATGACAAAGATACCTATGACTAGCGGTAGTGCAATGAAAAATTATAAAACAAATATGAGGGATGGTGAAGAAGAAATTAACAAGATTGCAGAAGATGGTTGGGAACTTTTTTCAACACATGTAACAGCCTTCAATATGCTAGTTTTTATTTTCAAAAGAGAGAGAAAATGAATAAAAATCAATGGTTAATGTTAGGTTTTGGAATGATGGTTATAGGTTTTATTCTCTTTTTTTTAAGAGGAGGAATATGTCTTGGAAATGGTAGTGTTTTGACAGCTTGTATTATTAGAAGATATTCTTTTGTAATTCCTGGTTTAATATTAATAGGTTTAGGTTTTACTTTTTCAATAGTTGGGGGTCTTGCAGATAAATGAATAAAAAAACATTATATTGGATTATTGGAATTTTAGTTTTTCTTGTGTTAATATTGCAATGGTATGCACAGACAACTCCGCCAACCTATTATACTAAACAATGTGCTATTGAATGCACTTATGATAACTTTGATTGCATGGGAAGTCTTTCTGAAGATATGCAAGATTGGGGAACGCAAGTAATACATATAAAAACTACTTGTATGCATAGCTTAAGGGAATGTATTAAGGATTGTTAAAATGACTAAAATAAAAGATAATAATAAGGAAAAAAGAAAAATGCCTTGGTGGGAGGCTGTCCTTATAGGAATGATGATAGTATTCATTTTTAATGGATTTAGTGGTGATAATGAGTTTTGCGTAAAATCATGTCAAAATGGCGTAGCCAGTTGTCTTTCTACCTATACAAGTTATTATGCAGACGGGTGCGTGGAATATGACGATAAAACACGTTGCTTGAATAGACTAGATTCTTGTTTAGATGGGTGCTTTGATTAAAATGAAAAAAGAAACTAAAAAAATACTAATAATCGCAGGTGGAATTGCTGGAGCAGTTATTGTTGCTTTTGCACTACTCTTAATAGTTCTTTCAGTATTTATCATCAGTAGTATAGAATCAAATGTTCAAGTTGATACAACTGAAGATACACAATTAGAAGTTGTTCCTAGCGCAGATACAGGACAAGAACAAGAGCCTCAACCAATAACAAATACTCCAGTTGTAAATAAGGATACATCAAAAGTAACATATATAGTTGATGGTGATACTTTAGATGTTGGTAAAGATAGAATTAGATTAATTTGTATTGACACTCCAGAAAGAGGAGAATATTATTATAATGAAGCTAAGGAATACCTTAAAGATTTAACATTAAATGAAAATGTTATTTTAGAGAAAGATATTTCTGAAACAGATAGATATGGAAGATTGTTAAGATATATTTATTTGGAAGACGGAACTTTTGTAAACGAAGAAATGGTGAAAAAAGGATATGCAAAAGCTTATCCGTATTCACCAGATACAAGCTTATGTCCTATAATTGAGAGCGCAGAGAGTAGAGCCAAATCAAATGATTTAGGGATATGGGCAACTCAAGAAACTACTCAAACAATCACAACTCCAACACCTTCAGCAAGTTGTGGTGGTGATAGTTATAATTGTGGAGATTTTTCAACTTGTAATGAAGTAATGGATGTCTTTAATGCTTGTAGTTCTGATGTAAATAAATTAGATAGGGATGGAGACGGAGTTCCTTGTGAGAGTTTGTGTGGTTAAAAAATGACAAAAGAAAAGAAAAATATGTTTTTTGGAATTATTTTTTTACTTATGGCTGGATATATAATTTTGACATTTTTACCCAGTGCTTTCGACAATACAATCATTCA
>CAZZGN010000106.1:0-4254 GCA_964654165.1 uncultured Methanosarcinales archaeon
TTTTAGCAAAAGCCGTAGCAACAGAATCAGAAGCAAACTTCGTATTACTAAATGGCCCAGAAATAATGAGTAAATTTTATGGAGAATCTGAAAAAAAAATAAGAGATATTTTTGACGAAGCACAAAAAACAGCCCCAGCAATTATTTTTATCGACGAAATAGACGCAATAGCTCCAAAAAGAGAAGATGTAAATGGAGAAGTAGAAAGAAGAGTAGTCTCGCAAATTCTAACAATGATGGATGGACTAAAAGATAGAGGAAAAGTAATTGTCATTGGTGCAACAAATAGAATAAATGCTCTAGACCCCGCACTCCGTAGACCAGGACGTTTCGATAGAGAAATAGAAATAGGCGTTCCAGACAAAAAAGGACGAGAACAAGTTCTAAAAATACATACAAGAGGAATGCCACTAGCAGAAGACGTAGATATACAAAAAATAATATCACTAACTCACGGATTTGTTGGAGCAGATCTTGAATCACTAACAAAAGAAGCAGCAATGAATGTACTAAGAAAAATGCTTCCAGCACTAAACTTGAAAGAAGATGAAATAGCTTCCAGTGAAACATTAGAAAAACTAATAATCAAACAATCTGACTTTATGGATGCACTTAAAATTGTAAGGCCATCTGCAATGCGAGAAGTTTTAGTAGAAACACCAAATATAAATTGGGAAGACGTTGGAGGTCTAGAAAAAACAAAACAAGAATTAAAAGAAGCTGTCGAATGGCCAATGAAACACCCAGAAAGTTTCAAAAGGATGGGAATACGTCCAAGTCGAGGATTGCTTCTTTATGGTCCACCAGGAACAGGTAAAACACTCCTAGCAAAAGCCGTAGCAAAAGAATCAGAAGCAAACTTCATTCAAATAAAAGGGCCATCATTATTATCAATGTGGGTTGGAAAATCAGAAGAAGGTATAAGAAAAATATTCGAAAGAGCAAGGCAAGTTGCACCGTGTATAATCTTCTTCGATGAATTCGACTCAATAGCCGGAAAACGTGGACAAGAACAAGGAAATAAAGTAACCGAGCGTGTCCTAAATCAACTCCTAGCAGAAATGGATGGACTTGAGGACCTTAACGACGTATTAATTATCGCGGCAACGAACAGGCCAGATATGTTAGATCCAGCAATAATGAGGCCAGGAAGATTCGACAAAATACTTTTAATAAATGCTCCAGAAGAAGAAGGAAGAAAAAAAATACTTGAAATTCACACAAAAAATATGCCACTAGGTAAAAATAATGAAAAATTTAATGAAATAGAAAAAAACGAACTAATAGAAAAGATGGCAAAAAAAACAGAAAGCTTCACTGGCGCAGATATCGAAAATTTTGTAAGAGAAGCTGCAATGGTATCTCTGAGAGAGTCAATAGATTCAAACATAGTAACCGAAGAACATTTCGAGTCTGCTCTAAGAAAAGCACAACCAAGCATATCTGAGTCAACAAT
Organism: uncultured Methanosarcinales archaeon; assembly: GCA_964654165.1. GTDB lineage: Archaea > Nanobdellota > Nanobdellia > Woesearchaeales > CAZZGN01 > CAZZGN01. Next base: position 1,457 of record CAZZGN010000106.1, read on the forward strand.
TAAAGTCTACAAAAAAATAGAAGACAATTTCATCAAATCAGCAAAAGGCGCAATCCCACAAGAACAAAGTAGTTATTTATGCTAAAATTATTATACTAAATATCTAAGGACATCCAAATGCACATCTCCTTACCTTTATTAGAATAATATCTATCATTATATCCACATTTCCTAAACCCCATACTTTCATAAAGTTTTTTTACAGGATTCAATGAAGGTGCCTCAGCAATCAAACATCTAAAAGAAGTTTTTTTCACTTCGTCAATATCATATTGAATTAATTGTCTTGCTAAACCCTTCTTTCTATAATCTGAGTGAACAAATATATTAGAAATCTGAACTGTATTATTCCAATCAAACATAATCAATCCAGAAAAACCTATAATCCTTCCATCCTCCAACAAAATAAACATTTTTTTATCCTCAGACATTATCAAATCTTTCCAATCCCTATTAATTTCAAAATCAAACTTCTTGGATAACTTTTCTATTTCATCTAAGTTTTCTAACTTAGCTTGCTTTATTCTCATATCAACAGACTTACACAAATTATTATAAACCTTTAGCTATAATAAATTCCATGATCACATTAAAAAAATATCTAGAAACAACAAGATTACTTAATCAGACTGGAGGGAGAAATCCAATATACACTCAAACAAGCGCCCTCCCAAAAAAATCCGAAGAATACCATCCTGACAACGTAGATATATGCTTGAAGCACACATATCACCAAAATGGAGATATGACAATTGATCAAATATCCAAAGAAGCGACTAATGGCCAAAGAAGAAATTAAAATAAAATATTTATTCTACAAATAAGTTTCAATTTTTGATTTATTTTTAGGTTTAGACTAGGCAAAAGGTTTCGACGTGTATAAACATACATAAGAAACCTTTTAACGAAGTATAAATCAAAAAGAAACAAAATCAAGCAGTCGTCACAATTACTTCATCATCACCATCAATCAAAAAAGTATGTTCAGCCTGAGAAACATTCGCCCCGCTAACCTCAACTAAATTAGCAAAGTGATGCAAATTACCATTTTGCTCTAATTGATTAAGTCCCAAAATAGCCTTGCTTCCAAATTCTTTTACTAACCACCTAGAACAAAATGGCAAACTTCCGTACTCCTCAATAACATAGGTCAAAACCTCACGAGCAATCGGACTTCTAACATTTTTATTATCAACTAATAAATATATCCCCGAAGGATTTCCATCACGAACCTTACCATCACCTTTTGTTGCAAAAGGCTCAACAGCGAAAACACCATCACTAAGTTCATGAGTCGAAGAATCTGGATGATTCGGAATAGTAATTCCAGCATGCAAGTCATACCTATCTACTTCATGCCCTGACAAATTAACAATAGGATTACAGTCATACGAAAGCATACTTCGAAGAACCTCTTTGCCAATATCATTTGTAATAACGCCCTTTTTCATAATTTTAGAAACTTCCTTCAGAGCCACCTCAGCAGCTTCAATTAATTTTAAATTCTCTTTATTATTATCCAAATCGACACTATATGCCGTATCAGAAATATATCCATCGACATGAGCGCCCAAATCTACCTTAAGTAATCCATGCGCCAAAGTTTCATCATCAGGACCAGGTGTATAATGAGCAGCAATTGAATTAATACTCAAATTTACCGGAAACGCCGGCTCTCCACCAAGTTCTCTTATCTTATCCTCAATCTTTTCAGCTATATCAAGAAGTTTTACATCTCTTTTTACAATTGTCTTAGCATATTCTACAACTTCTGCAGCAATCTTGCCAGCCTTCAAAAATTTTTCCTTTTCATCTTGTTTCATAATTCAAAAAGACATCTCGATTTTATAAATTCTATTATACTCTTGGCCTTGCGTATAAATTAATTAACTTCTAACAATAACATAAACCTTCTTTCCAAGAAATTCTTTTGGAGCATCAATTTTTGCACCATTTCCAAACTTAGTGATTGTCTTTTCAAAAATCATTTCATAGTTATCTTCTAATTCAATTTTACCTTTTTCTAATTTTATTTTTGCCATATATAATATGATATACATGTATATATAAAGATTGTGGTGAAACATCACCATAAACAATAAGTATATAGTCGTATATACCTTTACTATGGTAAAACACCCAAATAAAGAGTTTAGACAATTGGTGGTACAAGTAAGAAATGTTAAAAAGAAAAAAGAAATGTACCCTATCCAAGAAAATAGAAAAATAGATTGGAATAAATATACTTTATCAAAGATACATGATTTGAAATCAATTTTGATATTTATTAAAGAATCTGTCGATCAAGTTTTTATTGACGTGGATTTTTATAAAGTTGGTAGGCCTTCAGTTAACCCGAAAAACTTAGTTAAGGCAATTTTATTTTGTGAGGCAATTGGATTGCCTGAAAGGCAAGCTCAGGGTTGGCTGGAGATAGTTGGTCCATATATGAGAATTTATGAATCTCTCGACGATAGAGTGATTGGAAAAGCTTACGAGAATCCTGAAGTAATAAGAATACTTAAAAAAATATTTGAAGAAAGTAAATCTTCAGACGGTATTTTGGGGGGAGACGGGACAGGATTAGAGAGAAGCAGAAAAGAAAATTATGAATCAACAAAAAAGAGAAAAGCCGGTCAATATATGACTTCTATCGTCGACAGTCGAGAAATTGTTCAATCTTTTGATATTTCAGGAGTTCAAGAATGTAGAATTATGCATGAATTAATCAAAAATGTTGAAGGAAAAGTATTAACTCTTGACGCGGGATTCAATGACAGAAAACTAGTTAGTGAAAT
>CAZZGN010000107.1:0-4233 GCA_964654165.1 uncultured Methanosarcinales archaeon
ATATTTCTTGTTAGACATTTACAAATTCAGAGATTTTTATAGCGATAAAATCTTAAGAGATATTAGTTTTCTTTTAAAATATGAATCTCTTTTGAAAGGTTTTATGGGAGATAATGCCCTTGGAGGAAGAAATAAATCAGAATATCTTCCGTTTAAGTGTAGTGAGATTAAAAAGAATTAACTTATGGTTATTTCCGAAACTCTTTGCATTCTTTCGGTTTTCTCTCATAAACACATATAAAAAAACAAGATACTTTCTTATTATGGGGAAAGATTTAAATATACCAAGGTATACCGAAGTATACGGTGATACTATGAGCGATACAACTGTAAAAATACATCTTGGAACTAAATCTGAACTGAATAAATTTAGGGAATATAAAAATGAAAGCTATGATGAAGTCATAAATAAACTGATTTACATCGCAAAAAATCCTGAATTAAGCAAAGAAACAATAAAAGCTATTGAAAAAGCAAGAGAAAGATATAAAAAAGGGATATTTGTAAATGAAAAAGAAGCTAGAAAGAGACTTGGATTATGAATTAAGATTTGATGATAAAGCTATTTCCTATTTAGAAAAACTTCCGAAAACTATTTCTCACAGAATTTTCAAAAAACTTCAAGATAGTAAGAAAAACCCTTTTCATTACTTCGATAGATTAGAAGGAAGAAAAGAATATAAATTAAGAGTTGGAGATTATAGAGTTATAGTTGATATTTACAGAAAAGAAATTGTCATTTTTGTAGTTGATATTGGGCATAGGAGAAATGTTTATTAAAACAGCAACAACTTTTATAAATCAATAACCTATACCTCCTACAATGAGCATACTTCAAGAAACGCAAGAAAGAATTCAACTCTTAGAAATAGATATAGTAAATGAGTCAGAACTTTACAATGAAAGAACAAAAATCCTTGACTTAAAACCTAAAGATGTAAAGACTGTAGACTACCCTGCCAACTCCATCCATGAAGTAATGGGGATTGATAAGTATAAATTCGCAACGATTTACAATCGATACATAAGAGATAATTTTGTAAATGGGAATGGTCTTGATGACATAAATTATTCTGATTTCCATACATTTACTTGTATACATAATGATGGAGATAATTTTAGGTTATTCTCGTATATCAATGAAAATTTTCTTTTTGGACACTTTAATTTTATAGATGCGGTAGGAATGCAATCAACGGATTTAGTCCTGGAAAAAATATATTTGCATAGTACAACGGAAATGTCTTGTTCCATTGATATTCCTCCAATCGTTAAAGAAGCAACTCAGAAAATTTATGACATGGCAAAAGTTTTCTCATTTGAAGATTATAGAAGAAATAATCAGATTAATGAATCACTTCTAGAGAGACTTAAGATTGAAAGTATGGAGAGACTTAGGGTTGAAAGTATGCAAACCCCCGGTAAAAATTGAAAGGTTTAACCCTTCCGATAGAGCATTTATATACTCAGTCTACTTATAGATGAACAAAGGAGATGATTAAGAATGAATAATACTTGTTTGAAGTGTCAAGATAAAATTGAGATGGATAGATTATATTGTGATAATTGTCTTAATAAAATCCAGAAATGATTCTGGGAGGTCAATATTTATAAACAAATAACCAATACCTCCTACAATGAGCATACTTCAAGAAGCACAAGAAAAGGTTCAAAGGTTAGAAGTAGATTTAGTAAACAATCCATTAATTTACAATGAAAGAATAAGAATTCTTAATATAAAACCAGAAGATGTGAAAACTGTAGACTACTCTGCTCTCACTATCCATGAAGTGGTGGGAATGGATGTACAAAGATTCACAACGATTTACAAACAATACATACAAGATAATCTTGTAAATGGAAACTACTTTGATGACATGAATTGTTCTGATTTCAATACATTTACTCATATACATCGTGAGGAAGATATTTTTAGGTTATTCACGTACATTCAAGGGAATCTTCTTTTTGGATACTTTAATTTTAAAGATAATGGAGAACTGCCATCAATGAATTTGACTCTGGAAACAATATATGTGTATAATCCAATAAAAATGCTTAATATCCCTGACACGCCTTCAGTTTATTTAGACGCAGCTCAGAAAGTTTTTGACTTGGCAAAAACTTTCTTTTTTGAAGATTATAGAAGAACTAATCAGATTAATGAATCACTTCTAAATAGAATTAGGGTTGAAAGTATGCAGAATCTTAGAGATAATTGAGCAGAATTTCCGAAACCATAATCAAAACATTTATATATACAAGCAATATACAATGTATATATGACAATGATTAACATAAGACTAGAAAAGAATTTCCTCCAAGATATTGATAATCTAGTAAAAACTCAGAACTATCAATCTAGAACTGAATTGATAAGAGAGTCGTTAAGAGAAAAAATAGAAGAAAAAAAACTCATTGAAGCTGTCAAAAAACTTAGAGGAAGTTGGAAAACTAAAACTTCTAATGAAGATTATGAAAAGATGAAAGAAAGGATTGGAAAAAGGATAATAAAAAAGTTCACTTAACTTCTTCTGGTCTAGATGATTTTACAATATCTTTTAAGTTATGCAATATGTGTTTATCTCTAGTTATTACAATTGTATTATTATCTCTTGCCAATATACAACTCATACAATCTACAAGTGGCAAGTTCCTCTCTTTTGAAAGCATTTTCGCCTCAAGATACTGTATTTCCGACATATCTACTAAAATGATGAATGATCTAAGAAATAAATTAATTATATTGCTCTTTCTTAGTTCTAAGAATATTTCTTTATTTATTAATAATGTTTCCTTGTTTTTTATAATCTTTAATATAAATTTTGAAGCATACCTTCCAAAAGGTTCTCCTTTCTTTCCAACTCTATCTTCAAGCAGATCAATCCATATACAGGTATCAATGAGATATTTCATAAATTTGGTAATCTTGAGTGATTAATATATTCTTGTCCGGTTCTTTCGGAGAATTTTCTAGAATTAATTAAAAGCAATACTGCATGCCATTACCATCTGAATCTGTGCAAGAACTTGCACTGGAAGTATATCCTGTTACAGGAGGGAAATAACATAATGGGTTTCTAGAATAATCATTAACTACTTCTTTAAACACAGGTCCCAAATACAATTTAAAGTCTAAATGTGGTCCGTAAGAATATCCTGTATTTCCTGATTTCCCTATAGGTTGTGTTTGGGAAACTCTTTCCCCTTTCGAAACTTCTACACTTGAAAGGTGGCTGTATCTAGCATAAGTTCCATCATCATGTTTAATTAGTATATTGCTTCCAAAACCTCTACACTTCCTCACTCCACCTTGAACTATATTCTCACTAGTATAACAAGTCTCAATAACAACACCTGATGCAATACTAAAAACAGGTGTTCCCACAGAAACTGCAAAATCAATTCCGTCGTGCCAATCACTCTTTCCATTAATTGTTCTCCATCCATAACAAGAACTTATAGTTGGATTCATAACTGGGAAATAATACTTGCCCCCTGTTGGAAGGAATATGTTCGAAGTTTGACCATCTATAGTAATAGTTGTCGTTTCCTGAACAATGTTTAAATCTTTCATAACATTCCCCATTTCATCTGTAGCAACAACTTTAATGTAATATGGCCCATTTTCTAAGTTTTTAGAAATAAAGTCTTGCGAAGTAAATTCACATTCTTCATTTTCCTTGCATTGTAGTTTCATTTCTTCTAATGTCCCTGATAAGGGGAATGTTCCATCTGATACTTTAAAGAAAAATACAAAATAACCCCCTAAATCAATTAATTTTTTACCGTTTTCATTTACAGTAGGTATGTTCCATTTAAGATTTATAGAAGAAATAACATTGACTTTCCAAAAACCATTTTCCAAAACTCCACTTGGTGAAGTAATTTCAACAGTTCCGGGTGCAAGATCGTCTATTGACGTGCCAACTACTGATTCAACTTCCTTATTTTCGTTTCCAAAAACATCAACAGGCGTAACGGCGAAATAATATTGTTTGAAATCTTCGTCAACATGTAAATCTATTGAATGAATATTATCTTCAATCATTTCATCGTATAATGTAAAAACTGGTTCCATCCCTTCTACTGAATTAAAAGCTGTTTCAGAGATATAAAACCTGTATTCATAAATATCTTCAGCCTTGCTTCTGTAGAAAGATATACTAACTTCATTCTCATCTTTGATTTTATCTTTAAGTTGACTGCAGGGAACACCAAATTTAAGTTTCA
>CAZZGN010000108.1:0-4226 GCA_964654165.1 uncultured Methanosarcinales archaeon
ATTCCTTGTAACAATTGCTCTATAGATCCAAATATTATATCTTCAGTGGAGGGATCACCTAAAACAGGGGTTAACAATCGAAGATTTGGATCTGGTGGCAATAAACTAAACAAATACCCCTCTGATAATATGTCGGATCCTTTTCCAATTTCCGTTTTAATATCGAACAATGCTGAACTAAGAAATATTGCAGAATTTGTCAAGTAAACTTCGTTGTTAGATTCCATTCCAAAAGCAGCCTGAATGTATATGAGATATTCAAGTCTTTCCCTCATACCCCCATTATATCCGTTAGTCTTATCAACCAAGTCTTCTGAAGTACTTTCTGTACTTACATTATTAGGTATGTCAGAATCATCAACCATTGATAGTAGAATTCTACTTAAGTCATCAATATTCTCCTTAGTTATATTACCACTCTCGAGTCGCTTCATTAAGTAGCATGGTTCTCAGAAGATGTATATAAATCTTATTCTTTAATCAGGTTGTATTTCTTGAGAGTTTCTTTGAATTCTTCAAGTCTTCCACTCTCTTTTAATTCCAGAAAGTCTTCATGAGGGATTTTTTTCAGAACATCCTTTGCAAATAATGCCACCACCCTCATATCATCGCGACATTCAGGAACTTGTTCAGGTTCTTCATAATCATCTTCTTTTGAACCAAACAGAAAGTTCCAAAGATTCCATTTTTGTTGTTTAGGAACTTCATCCATCTCTACTTCATCATCATCAGTGGTTTCAACAATTTCATCCTCAGAATCTGTTAATTCTTCTGTTACATCTTCCCCTTCAATTTCTTCTTCAGATGGTTTCTTCTTGCTTTTAAACGGTGCAATAAGCCAATCAATAAAAATTTCAAATTGGGATTTTTCCTTCAATATCACAACGTCCGGTTGAGAAGGTTCGTCTTTAGTAGTTTTAACATCATGCAAATTAATGAATCTGTATGAGGATTTGCTTTTTTTGTCAAGATATTTAGAAAGATCGCTTTTCATTTCTTGATTTCTCATAAAATTACCACCAATCATCTGCCTAGTAATAAAGAGGAAGTATAAAAATGTTTTCAAAATGAAAAAGATTAAATATAAAAGGTTGTAAAGAATATACATGAAGAAAAACAAAGAGCTCGCAACCGCAATACCACTGATTTTACTTATGCTTCTGGCAGGTACTATCTTTTACCATTATGCTGAATCATGGTCATGGGTTGATTCTTTTTATTTTACGGGAATATCGATGCTTACAATAGGATATGGAGATTTGGCTCCAACTCAACCATATACAAAGATAATGACAGTAGTTTTCGCATTCTTTTCTATTGGATTAGTCTTGTTTGCCTTGACTACCATAGCCAGAGATAGAAGAAATTTAACTTATGATATAAAGAATTTGGTTGTTAAAGAACTTCAGAACCTGAATCACAGTTCTACACGAAAAAAATCAGGTAAAAAGAAGAAAATTAAGTGGTTACTCTTTAATTAAATAAGTTTTAATTCACTGACGATATTGTCTATTTTATCTTCTTCATCAGGGCCTATTGCAATGCACGTTCTTGTACCGGGGGCGATTACTGTTCTTCCTGCATCCGTTATCAATGCTGTTGTGATATTGTTATCTTTTGCAATCTGGTTATATTTGAGAAGTTCTTTTTCATCTTCTACCTTAAGAACAATTTTCATTTGACCTTCATTGCGCCATTCTTTAATAATTTCTTTATTACTTTTTAGAACTGCTTCTACAGAGGCATGAGCTGCCTGCGCAGACATTTTGCCTTTCGGTAGTTTGAGATCGTTTCTAATTATTATAGCTTGTTTCATTTTAAATAAAAAAATTAGCAGCTACCCGAAGGTACGCCACCAGTATCTGTATCTAATGTGTTTTCACAACCTTCAAGAGCTAGGTTTTGTGTACAGTAATTTGTTTTAACTGTTTCTGCATCTATTCCTGAAAATTGGTGTCTGTTGTTTGCAATCCATGTTGGTGAGGAGCCGATACCTAAAGATTCTGCTATTTTAAGGTCCTCTTTTAGAAGGTTTTTACCTTCTTCTCCATCAAAGCAAGCTTGAACTTTTGTTATATCAACATTTGTTTCAGTTGCGCAGGTTCCCCAATCTATATCTTTTACACCATTAGTGCTTCTACAATACAAGTAATCAAACCAAACTTCAGAAGAATGTTTGTTTACACATAATTGTATAATATCTTCATCAACTTCATATTGACCATGTAAGCTTGAAAAACCAGTATCAGTCTCTGATGCAATGTAATGAACTTCGTAAGTTATATCTTCGAAATTATCAACAACAGGTTTTAATGCTTCAATTGCTTTTCTACCATATGGGCAGTCGCTCATGATAAATACTTGAAGATGTTCTTCTTTTTCTTCCCTACATTCAAAAGCATCGACACAGTTATCGTCTTCACAATCAACCTTGCCGTCGTTGTTATCATCTTCTCCATTATCGCAATAAAACTCTGATTCAGGATCGAAAGCTGCATTTATTATCAACATTTGATAATTTCCTGTTTCAGTTAGGTATGGTTGTACATTTTCATATCCTTCTCCTTCTTCTACAGTGTCTGTAAAAAAGAAAGCTGGTAGAAATTGAACTTCTGTTTCTTCGTAAAGGGTTTTTCCTTCATCAGTGTTGTAGTCAACAACTTCTGCTTCAAGACCTGGAAATATAGAAGTTAATTGTGATATCAATCCAGAAGGAGTGCATTCTGCACACCTTTCATCTGTGAGTATCAATAAATCTACTTTTACTGGTTCAGGGATGTTGGAACATACTTCTGGTGCATTATCGAATGCCTGACAAATTGCTCTTAAAAAGTCTGTTTCTGATCTACCCCCACTATAAAGTTCATCATTTAGGTAAATAGTTGGAGATCCTGATGCACCCACTTCATCACTTCTTTTTATTGAGTCTGAATGAAGTAATTTTCCTTCATCTCCGTTATAGCACGTTTCTATATTTGATACATCTAAATTGTTGTCTTGTGCGCATTTTTTCCAATTATCTGGGATGGATCCTGCGTCCTTATTCATACAGACTATCATATCCATATAACTATCAGGATTGTATTTTATTGCACATAATTGTGCTATATTGCCATCTACCTCTGGTTGGCCGTGAAGTGAATTAAATGTTCCATCAGCAAGCTTAGTGGCTATGAAATCCAAGTTAAAATCTACAGCATCTCCCAATTGTTCAAGCACAGGTGCTATTCCATCTTCCACCTGAGTTCCATAAGGACATTGACTCATGACATAGAAATCAACTTTTACCTGCTCGCCATCATAATCTTTTTCAATAGGTTTTTTGGTTGTAGTTGTTTTTCCCATCTCTGACTTCAAGCTTTGCAATGCAGCAACGCCAACATCCGCTATCCCTGCCAGCTCTGGACTTTTTTCTTTTATCGTGTTCAGATTGTCTATGCAGCCGTCTATGCTGTTTCCACTAAATCCATTTGTCATTAATGATGCAATGAATAGAATACCTAGGATTATTGTTGCGTATGTAAACAAATTGTTTTGTTTCGAATGGTGTTTTGGCTTGTGATGTTCTTTATGTTTGTGATCTTCTTTATGTTCATGTTTTGGTTTGTGATGCTCTTTATGATGTTCTTTGTGTTCGTGTTTTGGTTTATGATGTTCTGCATGTTCGTGTGTTTTTTCTTTATCCATTGTCCCACCCCAAGAATCGTGATTTAAGTTTCGCGTTCCCCATTATATTTAAAGTTTATGGAAAACTTATTTAAATACAGTGAGAAATGTTTAATCTTATGGTAGGTAATCTGTCAAATTATCATAAACTTGATGTTGTAAGAATGTTGTTCTCCCTTACAGAAATAAAAAGCAGGTCACAGCTTGTTGAAAGTCTAGAAATTGGCGAGGGAACAATAAGAACATTACTAACTATGCTTAAGGATAAAAAATTAATCGAGTCCACTTCTGGAGGCCATATCTTATCTAAAAAGGGATTTTCCGTGTTGTTTTCTCTTCAGAAGATGTTCTTAACACCTAAGAAGGTAAAACTGGATGCTTTTTATCCAGACATGGTTAAAGTTGCTGTATTAGTTAAAAACGTAGGAGATGACGACCTAGTCGTCATACTCTATCTTTGTGCTTGAGGATTTCTCCTCAAGCTTTGAGAGCCTCTTTAGGAGGACTTTCATTTCAGCACTTGCAACGATTCTTCGTGTGCGCTCAACTGCATCTGGGTT
>CAZZGN010000109.1:0-4171 GCA_964654165.1 uncultured Methanosarcinales archaeon
AATTTTCTTTCATTATTATTGGATTGTATCCTTTTGCTTCAGGATTTAAAATAATTGCATTTTCAGTAAAATTTATTCTCTTAACTACTGCCATACCTCCTATAATTGTGACTACTCTGTCATTTTCAGAAACATTTTCAGTAACTTTTACAAGAACATAATCTCCATCATTGATTCCTGCATCTTTCATGCTTCCTCCAATAGCTCTTATAGCAACAAATTTATCAGTATCATTAACAAATTTTTTGTCGACGGTAATGTGCTCATCATATGTTTCTTGGGCAAGCACATTTGCATTATCACATCCTGCTGAGGCAAAAACTGGGAGAGTCACTGTAGATGGTATATTTCTTTTTTCTTCAATCAATTCAATATTTCTTTTCTGATAGCGATTTCTTTTTATGAGTCCTTTCTTTTCAAGTGATTCAAGATATTGGGTAACGCTTCTTAGAGATTTCACTTTAATTAAAATTCTTAATTCGTCTATGGTAGGGGATTCTCCATGTTCGGTAATAAAAGTTTTAATAACAGCAAGAACTTCTTGTTGTCTTTGTGTTAAAATTCGTTTTCTTCGTTCCATAACTATTATTTTACTATAGAGAGTTGGAATAAGCAAATTTAATCTATATACAACCTATACAAGTTATCCACAGTTGCTTTTTTTTTAAAAAAAAGTAATATAAATACATAAGGTCGAAGAAATTATAAATTTAATACGGTGCATGTCTCAACCATAAAGACATAAAGACAACTGAATATTTTTGAAGATGTAATTTGTGGAATTTTAATTGAAAATCCATGCGAAAGATGTAATGAAAATTTATTATGTTTTTGCATGGGTTTTTATTTATGTAGAACTTATGTTCAAAAACGAAAACATTATAAGTTAAACATAAAAAAATATGTCTAAATTAAAAAATAATGAGGATATGAAGATTCACTATCTTGCTATTAAAGATTTGAAACCTGCAGAATATAATCCTCGAACTCATGATGCTGAATCAGCACAACAACTTAAAGAATCTCTTAAACGTTTTGGTTTTTCTGTGCCAATTGTGTGTAATAAAGCAAAAGGGAGAAAGAATATTATTTGTGGCGGGCATTTCCGAGTTGAAATGGCAAAAGAACTTGGTATTGAAACAGTACCTGTAGTATATGTAGATATCTCAGACATTGAAAAAGAAAAAGAATTAAATATTCGGCTTAACAAAAACACAGGAGAATTTGATTTCAATCTGTTGGCAGAATTCGATGAATCTTTTCTTACGGGAATTGGATTTTCCTCTGAAGAACTTGATGAGGTTTTTGGTATTGATGATAATCCGGAAATCTTTGATTTAAAAAAGGAATTAGAAAAATTAGATATCAAAAAGATTAATGTTAAAAAGGGGGATATTTATGAAATAAATGGAAGCCGAATGATGTGCGGTGACAGCACCATTGAGGCAGAAATGCTTAAACTGATGGGAGAAGAAAAGGCAGATTTTTGTCTAACGGACCCACCCTATATTTTGGATTATTTAAAAGGGAAAAAGAAAAATGGAACAGCGGTTACTGGTTTTGGAGCAAAACGAGATCGTCGATATTTAGAAACTGATGTCTTACCTAATAATTTCACTGAATTATGGATGAGTAATATTGCAAAAATTGCGAAAGATGATTTCCATATTATCTGTTATGAAAATTGGAAAAATATCAGAACTATTTGGAATGAAATGGAAAAATATTGGAAAGTAAAGAATATGTTAGTTTGGCACTTGCCAAATAGGGTCCAAGGTTTTGCCGCTAAGTATAAGTTCTTTAATAAGCACGATATTGCGATGGTTGGTTCAAGTGAAGAAGCAAGAATGTTAAACAAAGATGAGGAGGATGAATTACTTCAAAATGAATATGATACTGCATTATTTGCCACATCAGGTAAACCTCATTGGGAAAGTTATAAAAAAGGAAAGAAGTTTTGTCCTACTGATTTCATTGAGCATAAGGCCAGTGATGAAAAATCATCAGGTCAAGGAGTTATTTTTGGGACGAAACCTTTAGAAATTTTGATTCCGTATATCAAAGTGTTAACAAAACGAGGAGATTTAATTGTTGAACCCTTTGGTGGTAGTGGATCTTCTTTAGTAGCTTCAGTAAAAATGGATCGCCGATGTTATTTAATGGAAAAATCTCCTGTTTATGCAGAAGTAATTAAGAAAAGATGGGAATCCTTAACAGGTAAAAAGGCTAAAAAGATATGAAAGATCAAAAGACAAAAGATATCTTAATAAAACATCTTAAGAAACGACCTATTGTAGAATTTGCTTGTTCAAAATCTGGAGTCGCTAGATCGACATATTATAGATGGCGAAAAAATGATTCTAAATTTGTTAAACAGGCGGATGAAGCATTAAGAGAAGGATGTTCTTTGATATCTGAGATGGCAGAATCACAATTAATAAATGCTATTAAAGATGGTAATTTTCAATCTGTAAAATTTTGGCTGGTGAATCATCACCAAGATTATAACAACAAGTTTGAAATTACTCACAATGATAGAAATAAAGAATTGTCGGATTCTCAAAAAGAACTTATTAAAAAAGCTCTTGAACTGACTTCAGGTCATAGAGCATTAACTTCAAAAAAACATGAAAATAATAAAGAATAAAGAATTAATAGAAAAAATTATTAAAGACCCTGAGGTAAGAAGATCTCTTACTAAAGAAAGTCATGAATATTTTTTCTCTGTGTATCTTAATAGTTACATAAGATATCCTAGTGCATCATTTCATGATGAAATGATTAGAATTACAGAAAAAGAAGATGAATTACTTTCGGTTATCGTGGCATTTAGGGGCTCCGCAAAATCCACTTTATTTTCGCTGTCTTATCCAATCTGGGCTATTCTTGGGAAAGAACAGAAAAAATTTGTTCTTATATTATCTCAAACACAGATGCAAGCAAGACAAATTTTGTCTAATATAAAAACAGAATTGGAAAATAATAGTTTACTTAAAAGTGATCTAGGTCCCTTTGAAGAACCAAATGATGAATGGAGATCTACTTCTATTGTTTTACCAAAATATGGAGCAAGAATTATGGTGGCTTCTACGGAACAAAGTATCAGAGGTATCCGACATAATAGCCATAGACCCGATGTGTTAATTTTTGATGACATTGAAGATTTATCTTCAACAAGAACAGTAGAAAATAGAGATAAAACCTTTCGATGGCTTTCAGGAGATGTTTTACCTGCAGGAGATTTAAACACAAAAGTGGTTGTTATTGGAAATCTAGTGCATGAAGACTCAGTTATAATGAGATTAAGGAATAAAATTGAAAAGAAAGAAATTAATGGAAGTTTTTATTCTTATCCAATTATAGATGATGATGGAAAAAGTTTATGGCCTGGAAAATTTCCTGACAAAGAGGCATTATTGCAAGAAGAAAAAAGAGTCTTAAATCCTCAAGCATGGTCTAGAGAATATCTATTAAAAATAATTCCAGAAGATGGGCAAATAATTGAACAGGAATGGATTAAATATTATGATACTATGCCGAGTTTGAAATCAAATGATTATTTAGGAACTATCATTGCGATAGATCCAGCTTCTTCATTAAAACCGACAGCTGATTATACCGCTATGATAGCAGTAAGTGTCTTTGATAATGGAAAAGATCGAAAAATATATATTCATCGACAAATTATTAACGAAAGAATGACCCCGCTTACAACTGCTTATAAAGCAAAAGATTTATTAGTTGATATTGCTGGAGTTCATTCTACAAAGTTTATTGTTGAAGGAAATTGTTACCAAGTATCACTTGCTGAAGCACTAAAACAAGAAGGAATAAATGTAGGTGTTGTTTATAGTCGATTTAGTAAAAAAGATCGTTTGATGGCTATTTCTAGTCCAATAGAAAGTTCTAAAATTTTATTCCCTTTAACAGGAGCTGAAAAACTTGTTGATCAACTTGTAAATTTTGGAAGTAGTAGACATGATGATTTAGCAGATGCTTTAGCTATGGCTATTCAAGCTACAATAGAAATGAACAAGGAAATGGAACCTGAAATTTGGTTTATTAAGTAAAAATAATTAAGATTTTGAAATTTTTGCAATTTCTTTATCAATAAGTCGAATTACTTTTTCAGTAATTCGGCTTTTTGATGGGTAACAAATACGTTGAGTAT
>CAZZGN010000110.1:0-4037 GCA_964654165.1 uncultured Methanosarcinales archaeon
ATATTTGGAGGGATATCTTTAATTGTAGACAAATCCATCAGGGTAGATGATGTTGTTGAACTAGAGGATGGAACTTCTGGAACTGTTTTAGATGTGGGTATAAGAAGCACTAAGATAAGAACATGGGATAATGAACTGATGATAATTCCAAATGGAAAACTGGCAGATGCAAAAATTATCAATTATGTTCAGCCAAATCAAAAAGTAAGAGTTGTTGTACCGTTTGGGGTTGCTTATGGAACAGATCCTGAGAAAGTAAAAAAGATTGTATTGAAAGAAGTTGCAAAAATTGAGAATTATATAGAGGAACCAGCACCATTTGTTTTCTTTTCAGAAATGGCGGATTCAAGCTTGAATTTTAAAGCATATTTTTATGTAAATAGTTATAGCAATCGTTTTTCTGCTAAAGGTAAGGCTAATGAATTAATCTACAACGCTTTGAATAAGAACAAGATAGAAATCCCATATCCACAAATGGATGTGCATATGAAGAAATAATTCTTTATTTATTTTTTTAATACAAAGTTATAAATAGATTTAATGATATAAAAAATACAAAATGGAACATAATCAAGAAACTGAAATAACAGCAATACTTGCAATAATCTTTGCATTTGTTTTTCCTTTAGTAGGGTTAATACTTGCAATAATTGCAAGGAATAAAATTAAAAATGATCCAAGTAAAGGTGGGAAAGGACTTGCAAATGCAGCACTTATTATTTCAATAATATTAATAGCATTACTATTCTTATTGATATTAATTGGAGCAATAGCTTATTTTGGAGCTTTAAATCCAGTTGTATTTGTTCCTACTGGTTAATTTTTTTAATATGAAGAAATAATCATATTTCTTCTATTTTTTCTTCCATATCTTCATCAACAAATCTATAACCTATAACTCTTCCGTCGGGAAGCTTTTTCGCTATCAGTAAAGATCTCTTTACCATAAACTAAGTGTATTTTCTCTTTTAATATGCATTGCTAGATATTTTACGGCATGTTTACGATAATTCTATAAATCTTTCAGGTTTTAAGAAAAATACGTGAAAGATACTATTACTTCTTAACCATAGTAAATAATAAAATATAAATATGAGGTAATCAAAGTTAATGTATGCATGAATGGATCACTTTCGGCAACAAGCTAAAAAATACTAAATCTCTTTCCAGTACAAGCATCGATGGAGAAATACCATTAATTGATTATCCAACACTTGCAATAAAACAATACTGTGGAAAAGAAATTTTTGGTGGATTGCCTATATTTAATCATAAAGTCCATAAAAAGAAAAAGTTCACAGGTTTCGTAAGATCATTTGATACAAAGGACGGGTTATGGGTTAATGATTCTTATAAGGAATTTGACGTCGCATTTTTTTATAAGGGGACATTGAGATTTTTTCAAAACAATTATCCAGAAGACAATAATTTAAATCAAACAGCCCAAACCTGGGTCCATGGTAATTATGAGGTTAACGAATTTTATTGTGGTGGTGTTGAAGAAGATGAAATTGTTCCGAGTAAAATCATAAATGTAAAATATGGGCAATTGAAAACATCTAAGCAAAGAACAATACATTCATGGTTGGGTAGATATTGTATAAAATCAACAATTATTCAGAATTATGATGATGAACAAGGAGAATTTATCCATTTTTATTTTTCTAATTATCTTGGTGAAAATGAAAATCTTAAAAAATTTGGAAATGACATATTAACATATGGAATTGAACTTCACATTGCGCTTCCACTAGAAGAGATTTTAATCATAGCTGAAAAAGCAAGAATAAACCCTGTCGAGATGCTTTCAAAACCTAGAAAACTAGTTAAACTTTTAGCAGATACAGATGGAGAAATAACATATGATGGGTATGATGCCTCTAGTAATAAACCCTCTGTTCCAGGAAGTGATATAAAACAAAGATTAAAAATAGAAATAGTTGGTTTTAAAGAAGGATTCGAAAAAATAGAATCCATAAGAAAAAATCAATACCTATAATGTTCTGCTTTATACGGACCATTAACAGGAACACCAAGATATTCGGATTGTTCTTCACTCATCTTAGTCAACTTAGCACCAAGTTGGTGTAAATGTAAACGAGCTACTTCTTCATCAAGTTCTTTGCTCAATCTGTAAACCCCTATTTTTCTATCAGGATTTTTAGCTATATCAATTTGAGCAATAGTTTGATTCGTAAAGCTGTTACTCATAACAAAGCTAGGATGACCTGTAGCACAACCTAAATTTACTAATCTTCCTTCAGCTAGTAAATAAATGCTATGTCCATCTGGGAAAGTAAATCTATGAACTGGACATTCACTACCTTTAATCTCTTCTTTTTTAATTCCAGGCCAAGCTTCTAATTCAGCCATTTGAATTTCATTATCAAAATGACCTATATTACAAACAATAGCTTGGTCTTTCATCTTGCTCATATGCTCTGCAGTTATAACATTTTTATTTCCAGTTGTTGTAACATAAATATCTGCTTCAGAAAGAGCATCTTCGATTGGCATAACCCTTATACCTTGCATGCATGCTTGTAATGCACAAATTGGGTCAATTTCAGAAATGATTACTTTAGCTCTTTCACTAATCATACTTTCAGCACAACCCTTCCCAACATCACCATAACCACAAATCATTACAGTCTTTCCTGAAATTAGTACGTCCATAGCTCTTTTAATTCCATCAGACAGAGAATGTCTGCAACCATAAACATTATCGAATTTACTTTTAGTAACAGAATCATTTACATTTATAGCAGGGAATAATAATTCTCCTTTTTCTTCCATTTGGATTAGTCTATGAACACCAGTTGTTGTTTCTTCAGAAACTCCAATTATCTTCTTGCTATACTCTGTCCATTTAGTTGGATTTTCTTTCAAAACTTTTTTGAGAAGATTATTTATTACGTTCATTTCAGCAATATCATTTCCTTCTTCTAATATTGAAGCATCTTCTTCTACTTTTTTTCCTCTATGGACAAGTAAAGTTGCATCTCCACCGTCATCAACAATTTGATCAGGTCCAGAGCCATCAGGCCACGTTAATGCATTTAATGTGCAATTCCAATACTCTTCTAATGTCTCACCCTTCCATGCAAAAACACTTACACCACTCTTAGCAATTGCAGCAGCAGCATGATCTTGAGTTGAAAATATATTACAACTACTCCATCTAACATCTGCTCCAAGTTCAACTAATGTTTCAATAAGAACAGCAGTTTGGATTGTCATATGTAATGAACCCATTATTTTTTTACCTTTAAGAGGTTTACTAGGTCCATATTTTTTTCTAGTTGCCATCAAACCTGGCATCTCTTTTTCAGCTATCCCCATTTCTTTCCTTCCATGATCTGCTAATTTGATATCTTTAACCTTATAATCTCCAGTTTCATTCATAATTAATCACCATAATCACCTTGAATCACCTCCCTATTTATAAAATTTAGGAAAAACAGTCACATTTAAATAAGAAAAATTCATTCCCCTATTCATGAGACCTGAGCTTATTGAAGCATTTGAATATTTAGAAGAGATGTTGGATGAACAATATGATTACTTTGATCCAGGGTATGAAGATGAGCCTACTCTTCAAGAATTTTATGATCAAGTAGAGGAAGATAACCCTTATTATTCTTGGACCCCTATAGCAAACAGGGAATATGAATGGAAAGCTGAATGTGATATTTATCAAAAAACACAAACTCCAAAAAAATTACCTACTGTCATTAATGAAGATAACCTTCTTTCAGGAGAATTTATCCCATATAAAAGAAGCATTCGGCATAACTGGTGAATATGATTTATTGATTAAATTGAAGTTTAATTCTATTGAAGAATTTAATTCATTTGTAATAGATTTTAGAAAAAAGTATAAAGTAAAAAAAACTGTAACACAAGTCTCAACAACGATTATTAAAGAAGAGATGTAAAAGTTTATATAAGAAATAGTTTTACCATTCTAAAATGAAAATATTAGGTGCCTGGAAAATCATTTATAGAATAGATGAAAGGGAATTCCAACAGACTAG
>CAZZGN010000111.1:0-4016 GCA_964654165.1 uncultured Methanosarcinales archaeon
AAGGGTTATTGCCGACGGTTACTATGACTTTATCTATAGCAGCCAAAAAAATGGCTAAGGACAAAGCTTTAGTGAAGAATATGGAGGCTATAGAAACTTTAGGAGCCGTTACTGTTATTTGCACTGATAAAACCGGAACTTTAACAGAAAACAATATGGCTGTTGAATCTATTTTCGTTAACGGTAAAGAATATGATTATGATAGGTTACATAAAGTATTTCTTAATGGTGGGAAACAAGTTAACAGTTCTGACATTAAAGGATTTGATTCTTTATTACATACAATGATATTATGCAACAATGCCCAGCTAATAAAAAAACACGGCATTTCTGGAGATCCAACTGAAACTGCATTAATGGATATGGCTTCTAATTTCAAGAATCTCTATCAGCAATTGCATAAATATCCTCGAATAGAAGAAATACCTTTCGAATCTGAGAAAAAATATATGGTTTCTGTAAACAAACATGCAGATTGTGAAAAAGCGTATATGAAAGGCGCTCCTGAAGTTGTTATAAAAAAATGCAAAAAGATAATGATTGATGGGAAGGTAAAGAAATTATCAACTTCTGAAAAGAAAAAATTGTTGGAGAAGAATAAAAAACTTTCTTTAAGAGGGAATAGAGTTTTAGCATTAGCTGAAAAAATATCTAATAAAAATCTTGAAGGGGATGATTATGTATTAATTGGATTAGTAAGTATGAAAGACCCTCCAAGAAAAGAAGTTCACAAAGCAGTAGCTCAATGCAAAGATGCAGGGATAAAAATTATTGTCATCTCAGGTGATCAATCTTCTACTGTTGAAGCAATTGCAAGGCAAGTTGGGATTGTTAATGATAGACCGTTGATTCTGACTGGAAAAGAAGTAAGAGAGATGACTGATAAAGAATTAAAGAAAGTGTTGGGGAAGAAAGAAATTTTAATTGCCAGGGCATATCCCCAGGATAAACTAAGAGTTGTGAATATTCTAACTGAAATGGGAGAGATTGTTGCTGTAACTGGTGACGGAGTTAACGACGCTCCAGCTTTGAAAAAAGCTAATGTAGGGGTGGCGATGGGAAAGATGGGAACTGAAGTTGCAAAAGAGGCAGCAGATATTATATTATTGGATGATGATTTCTCAACTATTGTTCATGCAATCAAATCTGGCAGAACTGTCTACTCCAATATAAAAAGCTTCATAATGTATATTCTGACTTCAAATATCCCACAGATACTGCCTTTCATAGGTTTTGTCATGCTTGGCTGGCCTTTGGCTTTGCCTGTGTTGTTAATATTAGCTATAGATTTGGGAACAGATATGATACCTGCTATTGCTTTGGGTAAGGAAAAATCTGAAAAAGATGTGATGAAACAAAAACCAAGGAAAACTAGTGAGAAATTATTGAATTGGGGAATATTAATAAGATCATATGGATTCGTAGGAATGATACAGGCAGCTTCTTCGTTTGTAATATTCTTTATGATCTTATTTGAAGGAGGCTGGACATGGGGACAGGATATTGCAATAACTGATCCATTGTATATGACAGCTGTTTCTGGATTCTTTGGATGTATAATCGTGGCACAGATATTTGATTTATTATCGTGCAGAACGAGAAGACAAACTGTATTCAATAAAGATTTCTTTTCTAACAAATTAATATTCATAGGCATAGCAAGTGAGTTGTTATTATTAGTTGCAATACTTTACACTCCGTTCTTACAGAAAGTCTTCAGCACACAGCCTTTTGATTTGAAATACATTCCATTAATGTTCGCAATGGGTTCAGTTATATTAATAGTAGAAGAAATAAGAAAGTTCCTTTATAGGAAATATAATATTCTGGGAATAAACTGATTATGCTTCTTCTTCATCAGCATTTTCATCTTCTTGTTCAACATCATAATCAGGTGTATCATCTGAAGCGGCTTTTTCCATTAATTGTTCTTCATTAATAATTCCCTTTTCTATTAAAGTATGTATCAAAGCATTGAGAAGTGCTCGATTGCTATTAGCAATATCTTCGACGTCTGCTTCCTCTTCAATATATTCATCTTCAGCTAGCTTGCTTTCGTCTATTTCTTCGTGATTTTCTTCCATATTCTCACCTGTTTTTGGATGTATGATAGGTTTATATATATCTTTCTTTTGTAGTTAGTTATGCTAAGAAAAAAAATAAACAAAAATCTTCTTTTTTTCATATTAATTGTTTACGTTGTTTTTTTTCTTACTATGCTGATTATGCCTAAGGTAAAAAATGAAGTTTGTGTAAATGAAGTATGTGTTTTGGTTGAGATAGCTGATTCTCCTAAAGAAATAGAAGAAGGCCTTATGTTTAGGGAAGAACTTGAAGGAGGGATGCTTTTTGTATTTGATGATGGAGTGCATAAGTTCTGGATGAAAGATACGTTAATCTCCTTAGATGTTATATGGATAAATGAAAATATGGAAATAATTCAAATAGAGACCTTAGAGCCGTGTGAAAAATGCTCTAGTTATGGCCCTGATTCTTCCGTTAGATATGTATTAGAAGTGAATGCAGGCTTTGTAGAAGCCAATGATATTGAGATTGGGGATGTTGTTAAGCTCAATGTTCAGAAAAGCTTATAAATGTTTATTCTTCAAGCAAACATATGCCAGAATTATGGGAATATAAATACAGGATAAAGAAATTTTATAAGTTTGATAGGGAGGAAATAATAAGCTTATTTATCTCCGTTGCAGTGTTAGCTTTTATCTGGGCATATAATGATCATAGAGAAGTTTTCAACTTTGCATATTGGTTCGCTAATTATATACAAGCTTTTGCCATGTTTGCCATAGCTCTTTTCGTGCATGTTTCTACTCAAAAAATGTACGGAATATACCACGGTTATTCTGTTGAATACAAGTATTGGATGACTGGATTGATACTAGGAGTTATAGTTACTTTGCTTACTAATGGATACTTCCCTCTGTTATTACCTGGTGGAATGGTGCTTATGCACCTGTCAAGATTAAGAATAGGTTACTTTAGATTTGGTTTAAACACATGGCAGGCAAGCCAGACTGCTGCCTCTGGACCATATGCTAACGTCATATTGGTCATGTTTTTGAAATTTGTTGTCTGGCAGTTGATGGGATATGAGTCTCAATGGTTGGATGAATTTTTCAAATTAAATTTGATATTAGCAGTATATACAATGCTCCCTATACCTCCACTACCAGGGATAATAGCATTTTTTGGATCAAAACTATTGTACGTTTACTTGTTTTCATTAATGTTGATGTATATCTTGTTAATCTTAATATTCGGGTATTATTCTCTGATTTTAGGAGCTGCATTAGGAGGAATTATATATTTCATATACTTCTTCACAGTTGAGGGATCGAAATGAGCACATCGACTTGGTATGATGAAGGACCGCAATATCTTTTCATAGTTGTCTTAGTTATAGGTATAATCCTTGCTTTGATAATAAAAAATCCTATCATAAGTTACTCTTTGATATTCCTTGTTGGTGCAATTTCAGGGAAATCATTCTATAAAAGAAATAATATGAGGTCTTTTTTGCTAGTTATGGTTGTTGTTGGCTTTTTCATTGGATTTGCTCTGGCTGATACGCAGACGAACTGGAAGTTGTTATTGTTGCTGTACGTTGTTGGAGGAGCAATAGCATTCAACCTGTATAAAAGAGAAATTTTGAGATAAGATGGATATTCTTGCTCATGCATTATGGGGTTTGATATTTTTTGATTCATTGGATATGAATCTATATTTAATAATTCTATTTTCTTTGCTTCCTGATTTTTCAGCATTTAGTTTTGAATTTGTTAAATTGATATTGGGATTTAAGAAATTTCCTCATTCGAAAGAAGAAGCTCGGAAGAAAATTCCTAGATATGTTGGGAAGATTTACAATTTCACACATAGCCTCGTCCTTGTGGGATGTCTGTTTTTGATATTGTTTATCTTTTATAGAAGCTTTTCATGGTATATCCTGCCTTGGATACTGCATATATTACTAGATATTCCTTCCCATCCTAGAGACT
>CAZZGN010000112.1:0-4000 GCA_964654165.1 uncultured Methanosarcinales archaeon
TGTTCTTTTCTGGCAATATTTTCTAAATAAACACCACCACCTAAAGAGAAAGGGTCAAGTGGATTTAATTTACCTCTTATATCTTCAAGATGAGAGGGATCCTTAAGCATAAAATATGCGTGTCCTAATTCATGGGCAAGTGTAATATATGATGGAAAATTTAACCCTTTTATTGTTGTCTCTCCAATTTCAGTCCAAACTTCGGGCAGACCACTTAATGTTTTTATATTTCTTACATGATAAGGGACAGGAATGATAGAACCGTCTTCTTGTAACCTCAATACATTGAAAGTGTCTGGTCCACATGTGGCTGCACGAAAACAAGGTCCAAAAGCACCAACTAATTTTTCGACATGTTTTGGTGAATCAATATAATCGAAAATTACTAACCTATTTCCAGAATTTTTGGATGATAAAATACCAATCTGGATAATATCTTCATGTTCTATAATTTCTTTAATGTATTTATAAGTCTCCATATACTTGCCATTATATTCTTTGTCAATTTCTAGAAAATATTTTCCATTTTCCTCTGCAGTTGTTATATATCCCTCACCAACTAATTTATTAATGTCTTTTTGTATATAATCTCGTTCATCTTCAGTGCCAGCTATTTTTAATCTTTTTCCACTAGGATCTATAAATTTCATAGGATTATTCTGAACATATACATATCTGTTAAGACTTTGAGGATTTGTTATAGAACCTGATATAGGATCAGGAGTAGTAAATCTACCTATATTATTATCATAATATCTAGCACTATAATATAGTAATTTTGTGTTCTTATCTTCTTCTTTGTTATTATATTTTTTATTATTAATACCTTTTTCATTAAAGGTATTACCAAAAGGTTCATAATCTGCTTCCCATGTAACTTCTCCTTCTTCATTTGTTATAGCTACATTATTACCTAAATGATCTTGGTGGATATATTCTACCTCGTATGCATTTACATTTATACAAATTAATAAGAATATAAGTAAGATAATCACTCTCTTCATGGTAATTATTTAATCTTGGAATATAAAAAAGTTTATATTTGATTAAAATACTTAATTTGTATGAAAAAAGTGTTGATGATAATAATAGTTTTGTTTTTAATGTCTCAACCAGTAATGGCTTTTTCTGTAAATGATATTTTGAATGATTTTAAAGATATTTTTTCTGGATTTTTTAAAGATAATTTGGTAACGGGGAAAAGTACCTTGTATTGTGTAGAGGGGGAAAGAAAATGTGGGGATGAGATAAAAGAATGTGGTGGTTTGCCTTGTTCAATGGAATGTTTAGGTAATGTGTGGACTGAAAAATATTGTGTAGAACCTACTCCTTTATGTGAGGATAAGGTATGTACTGCTTTAATTGTATGTAATGAAGGTGAGAGAAGATGTGGAGATTCTGGAGAATGTGGTGGTTTGCCTTGTTCAATGGAATGTTTAGGTGGTGTATGGGTTGAAACATATTGTGTAGGGTCTACTCCTTTATGTGAGGATAATGTATGTACTGCTTTAAGTGTATGTAATGAAGGTGAGAGAAGATGTGGAGATTCTTTGGAGTGTGGGGGGTATCCATGTGTGGTGGAATGTATTGGAAATCAATTTGTGGAAATACAGGATTGTACAGAACAATGTGAAAGTGGAGTGTGTACAACGACTTCCCAACCTAGTTGTGGAGATGGTGTTCTAGATTCTTTAGAGGAATGTGATTATAATGGTCCTATATTTCGACAAGTAGATTGTAATACAGAAACTAATGGTGCACTTCCTTTGGGTAATTTATTGTGTACACAACAATGTACAGTTAGTACCAGTAATTGTGTTCTAGGAGATGAAGATCCTGAATGTGATATTAGTAATCCTTGTGATGAAGGATTTATATGTCAAAATGGTATTTGTGATGAAGAAGATAATGGTTTTGGATGTGAGATCAATGAAGAATGTGATGAAGGATATATATGTGAAGATAATGAATGTATTCAAATACAAGAAGGTGATGAAACAAATGATACAGGTTTATTGAATAGGATTCCAATTGTTTATGCAATAGGAGATCAAGTAATTGAAGTTGGGGAAAGTTTTGAAGTTGAAATAATTGCATTAGATCCTGAAGGTGAGGAATTAGATTATTATTTTGAAAATGATTTAAAGATAATATCAAATAGTATAATAAGTTGTTCACTATCTGGAAATATTTTAAGATGTAATGGAGTTGGTATAGGGGAAAGAACATTAAAAATAATTATTTTCGATGGAATAGATGAAGTTTTAACAGATGTTAGTATAAATGTATTGGGGGAAGTTTTAGGTAATAGTCCTCCCGTGGCAGATGCTGGTGGTGATAAAATTGGAATTCCTGAAAAAGAAATTATATTGGATGGTTCTAGGTCTTATGATGGAGATGGACATTCCTTGTCATATGAATGGTTTGAAAATGATAATTTAATAGGAGATAATAAAGTTGTAAAGAAAATGTTTTCAAAAGGAACTTATAATGTAAAATTATTGGTAACAGGTTCTAGGGGATCAATGGATGAAGATATTATTAATGTAAAAATTAAAGATAAAAAAACATGTAAAAATACAAATTCCATATACGTTCCAGAAGATACAATATGTGATAATAATTGGCCAAATGGTGATGGAAAGGAGATACAAATAAATAATCCTGGTGATTCCTGTGATCTTATTGAAGTTTGTTCTCCTGAATTAGATCCTTTAATAGAAGAAGCCATAAGTTGTTGTACTACAGAAGATATAATAACCGATCCAAGAAAAGCAGCTGCATGTAATTTTGCTAAAGATTTCACCCAAGATGTACAAAATTGTGAAGCAAATTACTTAATAAAAATATTCGGTGGTCTTAAAGCTGGCCCTATGAAAGGTTATTTTGATGTAGAAATGTGTTGTAGGGGAGTTAAAGCATTATGTTCGGATAGGGAAACCCTATACACAGCAGAGTCGGTACCAGAATATCTAGAAGGAGTAAAGTGTTCAAACACTGTTTTGAATAATCCAAGTGGTATGTGGGTTTCTAATACAGATTTTAGTAAAAATGAAATAGCTTTAGCTGATTTACCTGCAAGTGTATCTATAAATGTAATAAAATCAGGGACATGTACAGATTATGCTATTGCGTTAGTAACTTTGTTTAGAAAACTTGGTTATGAAGAAACTTTAGTGGGGGAAACATATGATCATGTCTTTTCTCTTTTAAAATTTGAAAATGATGTAAAATGGCATATAATAGATGTTACAGGTAATAATGAAGGTTATGTTCCTGGAAATGTTCCTTATGGTTATTCTTACTGTGAGAATTTGTTAAGATGTTATAATGACAATGGTGAAATTTTATGTCCCCCAAATAAATTAATAATTGGGTGTGAGGGTGTATCCGAAGATATAGGGAGAAGTTCGGTAAAAATAGTATCTGGAATTAAAGATATATTTAATAAGTTTGTAGATGAAATAAAAAGATGAAGTTTAAAATAATAATATATGTGTATTTTTTACTAGTATTATTAAGTGTAACATTTGCTCAAGATTATGATGTAGTTAAAGAATATACTTCTGATGTAAAATTAAATGAAGTAATGGAAATAAAGATTAATATATATAATCCTAGTTCTACAGTTAAAGAGTTTAGAATTGTTGAAAATTTACCTGGAAATGTGGAAATTATAGAGCCTACCGAAACACTTACCAAAAATTATGATGGGTTAGAAGTTAAATATTATAATTGGAAGACTAGTGTATCTCCAGAGTCAGTAAAAACCATAACTTATAAAATAAAACCCTTATCTTTAGGTGTATATGTTATAAGTAATACAGAAGTAACCGAAGTTTCTAGCAATGAACTTTTATTTAGTAATCCTATAACTTTTAATGTTGAATGTGTTCCAAATAATCAGTGTGACGAAGGAGAGAATAGTGCTACTTGTTCTGCAGATTGTTCTACAGGTATAGCTGATGGTATATGTGATTATATTGCTGATGGTATATGT
>CAZZGN010000113.1:0-3982 GCA_964654165.1 uncultured Methanosarcinales archaeon
AATTGATAAACTAAATAGAAAGAATGGTAGAAAAATTAATAGAAATCAGATAAAGGAAAAAATGTAACAATCTGAGGTTAATAATACAAGAACAAGAAATGCAGTAAATCAATATATTCAAGATAAAGGTTTATCAGTTAATGGAGATGTTAAAAGTTCTCATGAAGTTCAAGCTACAGGTATAACTGGAGCATTGCAAAAAGGAGTGAACAAAACACTTGATGCAACTGGAGTGAGTAAATATACGGGAAATCTTGAAATTTATCAAGGAACTGGTAAATTAGATACATTTCTAAGAAATACAAGAATGAGTGGAACTTCTAGTGCTTTAGTTAGCGGAACTGCAATTGGACTTGGAGCTGGAGCTTTTTATGCTGCTACTACAGGTGCTGCAGGTGTTAAAGATTTTACAATTACAGATGATGCGTCATCTTCATTAGTTGGATCGGCAGCAGGTTATGGACTTTCAGGAGCTATGCTTTTAACTGCAGCTTATACTGGAAATATTGCAGCAGGATTAAGATCTGTTGGAATGATGGCTCAGCAATACTCAGCAACAAAATCAAAAGGAGATAAAAATTCAAAATATGGAAAATTAGCTAGTGTATTAAAACCAGCACTTGCATTATCACTTGTAGGTGCAGTTGGGGCAGGTTGTGCAGGTGGCGATGAATCAAATTCAGGATCATTAGAAACTATTGCAGAAAAAGGATCAGAAAAACCAGGTCTTTTTGATAGATTTGTTAATAGCAAATATATTGCAGGAGATTTTGATGAAGATAAGGATTCACATTCAAAATCAAATTTTTCAGAATCAGCTAGTGAAGCAACTTCTGAATCTACAAGTACATTAAATAAAATTGAAAATGGTGCAAAAGCAGCTTTTGGATTTCTAGCAGGTACTTCTCTTTTTTCTTCAGGAGATTATTTTCAAAATCATGCAGGATCATATGATGGAAATGCACTTTTTGAGCTTTTAGATAAAGCAGATAAAAATGGAAATCATAGTGTTACAGAAAAAGAGTTCAATGCAGTTGCATCTGATACACAAGAAGCAAGATATAGTGGACTTTTTGAAAAACCAAATGGATTTAGCAAATATGACAAAAGTAGAAAGCCCAAAGATAGATGTAGCTCCTTATGTAGGAAAAATGTCAGAAATTGAAACTGTTGAACCGATTGAAACTCAATACGGAACAGCAATTAAAATTTCTTCAAAAGTATTAGATACTATTGAAATCGAGGGAAAAGACAATATTGTTTTAACTGCAACTAGAATTTTTTCAATCTCAAAAGAGGGAGAAATTGTAATCGGTAGCAAGTTAGACAAGTTCTTAGAAAAGCAAAAAGTAACACAACCTACTGAATTAGTTGGATCTGTTATTCAAGTATTGAAAAACGAAAAAGACTTCTTAACTTTTTAAAATGGAAGACTCAAAAACACCCCTAGTTGTTGCTACTCCTGCAGTTAAACCTGCAGTTGTTTCAACTCCTGTTGTAAAACCTGTAGTTGCTGCAAATCCAACTGAACCAAAGAAAGATGTATGTCCTGAATGTGGTTCTGAGGATTTAAAGATTTATCCAAAATATAAATCTTGCAACAAATGCGATAAAAATTTTGAGGATCAATAAAATGTTTGGAAAAACAAAATATGTTGATACCCTTGAAATAGCTGAAAATAGAGCCGAAGAAAAACTTGGAATTATTGTCACCTTAATGCAGGAACTTGCAGATGCAGAAGATGCAGCAACTAATTTAAAAGATAATACCGAAAGGCAAATCTCAAGATTAAAAGATGTTGTGAAGAAATGCGAGAAAGTTGAAAAATTTGTAAAAGGAATTATGAAAAAGTAATTCCTATTTTTTATTTTATTTTTAATTTATTTTCAATCAAGTCCGATTGAAAAAATATGTTTGGAGGCAACAAATGGAAAAAACAAATACTGAAATTGTAAATGCTATTAAGCAACTAGAGAAAACTCAAAGAATAATTATTTCTGATATACACAACCGACTTTATAGTCTTGAGAAATCAAGAAAAAAATATGAACTTGATAATTTTTTAAGTGGATTAGAAAATTTTTTAAGTGGATTAGAAAAAACAGAACACAAATTCTATAATAAAGATATTAATACAAATACTTGGCTTGTTAAATGTGTAAAGACAGGTAGAACTTTTTCTACTATGGTTTGGAGAAACAATGTTATTAAATCGCAGAAATGTCCTTGTTGTGGAAATTCAGTCAGGAGGGAAAATTGAAATTATCAGAATTAAATAATTTATTAAAATCAAAGAATATTGATATAAGAAAATTTAATGTTTCTTATATTGTTCCTACAATTTCTTTTAAGAATAAAAAAGAAGTTGTTACAGAATTTTATTTAAAATTTGAGGTAAAACAAGATGGAAAACGAGATTAAGTCAGCTTATGAGCTGCAACAAGAAACACAGAAAGCACTTTATAAAAAGTGTCAATCTTTCGGAAAAGGTTATTCAAAAGAAGATGCTCTAGTAACTTTCAATAGTCAAAGAGTAGATAAACTTTGTTTAAAACACGCAGAACTACTTCAAGATTTTAGAAGTGTAAAAGAAATTAATCAGGTTATGAGTTTTCGATTTGATGAAGTTCTTGCAATACTTCCTACACCTGAAGAACTAGATCTTGCAATATTTAGACTTACAGAACTTTATGAGCCTGAGGAAATTGATGTAAGATATGCTAAGCTAATGAGTTTTAGAAAAGTTTTAGTTGCTGTTCAAGCAGAGGAAACTGTAAGACCAAAATCTTATGCAGAATCAGTTTCAAGTAGTAAGGTTCAAAATGATTAGAGGAAAATACAACCAAGCAAAATGTCCTGATTGTCACTCTTGGCACTTTGCAATCCATCTTGATGATAACTTAAACCCTATTGAGTTTAAATGCACTAGATGCAAAAAGATTTTTCCTTATGTTCCAAAAATCTCAATCAAGACAAAAGAAAAGGAGTTAAAAAATGACTGAAAAAATAATTGAAAAAATTAAAAGTATTACTATTAAATATATATGTAATAGTAGAACATATTATTTATATATTGATGGTTCTTTTGTTGATGATTTTTATACACTTTCAGATTGTTTAAAAGAATTAGAAATTAGAGCTAAAAAACAGGAGGCTGAAAAGTGAAAGTTTTAATAGCAGCTCCTATTTCAGGACACAAACAATATTCAATCAATCAATGGTTCGACTGGATTGCAAACCAAAGACACACAAATTATGAATTTGCTCTTTGTGTAAATGGAGAGAATCAAGCGAAGTTGGTTTCAATGCTTAAGAAAGTTTCAGTTCAAGATGTTCACGAACAAATTAAAAAACCTGTTATTTTATGGAACACAAACAAAAAAGGAATCAAGACAACTTTTTTACATAATATAGTACACGCAAGAGAGACTTTAAGACAATATGCAATAGATAATGGTTTCGACAAAATCTTTTGGCTTGATACAGACACAATTCCGAAGAATTTACAATCAATCGAGATACTTGCAAAAAGTAATCTTGATGCAATCTCAGGATTATATTTTTACAAGAAAACAACAAAGCCTGTTGCAGTTAGTAAGTCCACAGGAACGAATTTCACAATCAAAGAGATAGAAGATGCAATTAATGATAGAAAACTTCTTGAGGCAGGTTTATTTGGTTTAGGTTGTGCTTTGATAGATAGAAAAGTCTTTCTTAAAGTTCCTTTTGAGTATTCAGAGTTTGGAACTGAGGTTTCAGATGATTATGGATTTTGTTATGCTATGGATAAATTAAAAATTCCAAGATATGTAAATCCTGCAATCTTTTGTTATCATTTAGGTAAGGCTCAGGACAATATAGCCTTTCAGATTAAAACAGATTAAAGATTAAAACCAAAAGATTAATAAAACAAAAAGATTAAGATTAATATAGATGGTTAAGACAAGAATAAACCTAAGATTAAAATTAAAGAAAGAATTG
>CAZZGN010000114.1:0-3852 GCA_964654165.1 uncultured Methanosarcinales archaeon
ACAATAGACTCTATTCAAAATCAGATTATAATATCCCACTATCTGAAATCAATGAGACTCTGATATTTCTTAATGGATATATAGGATATAAATCATTTGTTGATTATATCAGCACGAGTAATAAAGAATTCAAACTGCATTATATCAATAGCGCTTTTTCGGCTTATTGTTACGTGGATGTTACAAGCCTTTCAAAAGCAGAACTTGTCGGTAATACCATTCAAAGTAATATCATCTTTAAAAAACTATCCTTATGGCTCAAAGAAAAGACCTATGAGATTATCGCCAATGGATCAAGCAGTGGAAAGGTCTATCCTTTTAGCTATCCATATTATTACTCAAGTTCTTATGAAGGGAAAATCAATATCAATAATAATGGCTTAGATAAAGCACCAATTGTGATAGAAATTTATGGAGATGTGATTGATCCTGAGTTTTATGTTAAAAGAAATGGTATTGTTGTATCAACCTTGAGATTATACCTTGAAGCAACCAATGGCAAAATTGTCATCAATGCAGTCCCTAGCCAACAAGTCATCACATTAACTGAAAACGAGGTAGAAACTGACATCTATGGAAATCAGGATTTTGAAGTTGACAATTTTATATTTTTAGATCATGGTGATTACGAGTTAGAGTTCAAACCAGGAGTTGCAACTGAAACGATTTGTAGAGTAACAATTTTGGAAGGTTATATTGGTATCTAGGATGAAACTCATATTTCTAGACCGCGCAACCCTTCAATATAAAGACAATGCAATGATAAGCCCTGAATATGAGCTTACATTAGATATGGTACTTATCCAACGCTCTGTATTTAAGGTGAATAAAACAAATATCAATACAATCATTGGTGATATAGTCATCTTGCAAAGCGATCTATTTTCTTATATTGGTATTTTAGAAAGCATTGAGCTAAATGACGATAAAACAACGATTATCAAATCTCTCGATTTTAGGGAGATTTTTAATTTGGAAATACCTGTTACAAGTTTTACTGGAGATTTAGCTCAGTATCTCTATGATTTGATTCATTCTTACTTTAAAACCAATCCGGATACAAGGCAGAACCTGCCCTATTTAACTGTTGTCAAAGAAGCAAGTGTCAATGGTAGTCTAAGTTTTGAATCAGATAAGATCGAATCAATGACAAAAATATTTGAGCTTATTTCAAAAGGATATGGGATTAGTTTTAGAACTGATGTCAGTTATTTGAGAGGCAGAATCTCAACGATTAATTTTCGTATTGTCCATGTGAATGAAGGCATGGTTATGAAGAGTAATTTTTCATCTATTTTGAATGTTCAAACCAATGATTCAACAAGTCAGCTTATTAATAAAGTTGTTTTCTATCCTAGAAGTGATAACGCACTTCATAAATCAATTAAAACGTATTATCTCTTAACAACTGGAGATATGTCAGAAGATGGAACGTCTGATGAGAGGTATGCAAGTGTTATGGCAAAATCCTATATTTATACGGATTCAGATTATGAAACACTTGAGACCAAAGCAAGAAGCGAAATGGTTACATCTAAACTTGATCATAATATAACCTTTAACCTGGATATGAAAAATAAGGTCTTTATACCTTTTAGTAATCTTCATCTTGGAGATTACATCTCTTTTATTCATAACAAGAAAACTTACGATTCAATCGTAACAGGGTTGAAGTTTAAAGATACGATGAACTATGTACAGATTACCCTTGGTGAATACCGAGTTAAACTTACAGAAAAGATTCAGCTATTAAGTAAAAACACTGGAACCAGTGTCAGTAATATCACAATTACAAATACAGATTTAGATGGAGGTGAATTCTAATGGGAATTCAAAAAGTTACTTTTGAGGGTGGAAACGTCACTTCAAAGATCGATGCAGATTTATATCACTATTTATTCTCGAGTGATGTAGGGATTTTAAAAGGATTAAAAAGCGAGTGTTCATTTACACTTGCCAGTAATACCATAACATTTGCTGATGGATACGTTTCAGTTTATGGAAGACTCATCTATATTGAAAACCAAACAACAATTGGTGTGACACCAGATTCAAGTAAATTCGGCTATGTAGTTCTAGGTGTAAATACACTAAGCAATATGGTAAGTGTTTACTTAAAAGAACAAACTGGAAGTTATCCATCATTAACACTGACAAATTTACTTACAACAGATGGTCTATCTGAATTGGTATTGTGTGCTTATACGAAAACAACAACTTCAGTTACTTTAAACACAAGTTATAATAGACAATTTATCCTAAATGATAAAACAAGAGTAGATAGTCTAAAAACAGAAATATTAAACAGATATTATCCAGTCAGGAAAACGATCACAAAAATTCAAAATGGGATCTATCAATATTCAGGAACGAACTCGACAGAATTATCACAATCGATGATTTATGTAACGATTAACAATACGGTGGTTGTAACGATACCAGGAGATGCACTCTTTATCTTTGTTGGATCGAATTTATCGGTTGCTTATCGGTATGCGAGTGGGGATTACACACTAGGTGTTGTTTATGAAAATGGCATTGTTACATTTAGTTGTGGTAGTACGATTCATAATGTCACATCAGTATTTGTTAAAAAATAGGAGGATATAACATGGCAACAATTCAAATAAAAAGAAGAACAACTGCAGGAACAGGACCACTTGTTGGAGCAGTAGGAACGGTAAAAGCCGGAGAACCACAAGTTGATATTAATGGTGAGCATCTTTATATTGCAAAAGCAGATAAAGTAGCGAGCGTTGGAGTCCCTCTTGCTGATGCAGATTACTTAAAAATACCAGGTGTTAATAAAGTCAACACACAAATTGACACTAAGATTACAGCGTTATCTTTAGGTACAGCAGCTACTAAGAACACCGGTACAGGAAATGGAAATATTCCAATTCTAGATGCAAGTGGAAAATTAGCAGATAGTGTTGTACCAAAAATTGCTATGACAAATACCTTTGTTGTATCAAGTCAAACCGCAATGCTCGCATTAACAACAGCACAAGAAGGTGATGTTGCAGTTCGTACAGATTTAAATAAAACATATATTTTAAAAACTACCGGGTATAGTACGCTAGCTAACTGGCAAGAGTTACTCACACCAACTGATGCTGTAACAAGCGTTAATGGATCAACAGGTGTTGTTACAATTTCTCTAGCAGGTCTTGGTGGGGTTCCAACATCAACTTACAATACCCATGTTTCGAGTAATCTTCATTTAACATCAGAACAAAGAATGATAATTGATAATGTTAGATTGAATCAAATTATTGATGCTATAGGAACAGCACTAGCAGGAAGTGACACTATATACTCAAATAGTGTTATTAATGATGGCTTGATCTATTTACCAGAAGTTGATACAAACTATACACCTTCTATGATTAAATACAAGTTAGGAATTGATTCAAGTAAAGTCTTACAACCTTCTTCAATTATTGATGGCGGTACGTACTAATGGCCATCATCAGAGTCAAGCGTGGAACAACCACACCCACAACATCAAACCTTTCTTATATAGGTGAGCTTGCCTTTGATTATAGTGATAATGCATTATACGCTCGTGGTGCTTCATCCGTTGTCAAAATTGGTGGAGAGTTAGAAAAGGTCTACTATTATGAAGGCTATAGTTATTATCATAGTTTGGTCCATGCATTTGATCCTGCTTATATTTATAAAGTTCATGTGATTGCTTCAACGCAAAGTACATCAGTTGATACTTCAGATACCTACATTTATTATCGGACATCATCACAAGCCAATCTTTATGGATCTTATTTAGCACATCATGTGAATTCAGTAGACGCTGTGCATGCAGTTGCTTCAGGCATGAACACAATCGGACAG
>CAZZGN010000115.1:0-3821 GCA_964654165.1 uncultured Methanosarcinales archaeon
TGAATATTGTACGAATTTTGGGGAAGGATACATTGATACGGGATATCACGCTGAATCAAATTCAACTTTACCGAAAAATCCGGGGGAACGAGGATTCTAAAAAATATTCAGGTAAGAAGGTGTCAGTTGCAACCATCAATCGTGAAGTAGCTGCAATAAAGCGGACT
This sequence comes from uncultured Methanosarcinales archaeon, assembly GCA_964654165.1. GTDB lineage: Archaea > Nanobdellota > Nanobdellia > Woesearchaeales > CAZZGN01 > CAZZGN01. The sequence goes on from CAZZGN010000115.1 coordinate 168, forward strand.
TTGAACCTGGCTGCGACATATGCAAAAATATCCAGCAATCCTATTGTCTCTGTAACAATGCTGCCAGAACACAATATTCGGGAACGGGTGTTAACGGATGAAGAGTTCGAACGGCTTCTTTATGCAGCCCCCAAGCACATCAAACCAATTCTAATTGTCGCGTTTTATGAACCAATGAGATTTCAAGAAATCATTCTTTTGAAATGGAATGAATTGGATTTTAAAAACGAACCTGGATTTATCCGTCTGGTAGCCAATCGTACAAAAGGAAAAAAATCCGGTCGAGTTATCCCAATGCACCCAAGAGTAAAAGAGACATTTCAAAGTCTACCATCCCGTTTCAATGGTGGGAGGGTATTTCAGAAGCGTGGGAAATCATTCTATGACTTCCGAAAGAGTTTTAACCAGGCAAAACAGGACGCAGGTATTGAGGACTTCCTCTTTCATGATTTCAGACATTGTGCAGTAACAAACCTGAGACGAGCTGGAAATGATATTGCAACCATTATGAAAATATCAGGACACAAGACCTTAAGCATGTTCCAGCGCTATAATTTGGTGGACGAAAAAGACATCTCTCAGGTAGTTTGGAAAACAGATAGTCAGGATGAAAAGCAATCCACAAAAATTCCGCTTTAATCCAGACTAGAATGACACCAATAGTGACACCTAGACGATTCTTGGAAAATGTCACTCCCCGCAATACTTAGTCATTATTAGCGTGGCCCTATAGTTCAAGGGATAGAACGTAGGTTTCCGGAACCTATAAACCCATTTATTATTGATTTATATCAATTGATACAAAGTGAGTTCTTCTTATCCCTTATACTATTATTTCAGTTTTATAGGTTCTTGTTTCAGTGTTGTTGAGTACAACTGACATATTCTGAAAACTACCTCTTTATATTGGCTGAATGACACCTATAGTGACACCAAAAGCACAACTGCAAAAAAAGCTCTGTCGGAAACCTAGGAAGGGCAGCAGGCTTCCATTATTAAAGATATCTCAGAGGCTATTTGAAGCTGGTTACATGACAGCTAAAGGCAATTCGTTTGCAGCAACTCAGATTAAAAGGATAGTGGAAAAATAGGTTTATTAAATATGTTAGAATTTCCGGAAGGAACAGGAGGGTGAGAGACTTGAGCACTCACCCTTTTTTATGTAAGAAATGGGCTATATAACAGCTAATAAGGTTTTTGTAGCAACGCTAATAAATGTCTACAGCAGATAATAACATCATTCAAAGATCTGGAAGAAAGGGTGCCGTCAGCTCGAAACAAATGTTAGCCTTATAATGATATTGTGAACTCTATAAACCTAAAATCTGTTTTTTCTTAAGTTGAAATTCTTCCTCTGATAGTACTCCTTTATCAAGTAAATCCGCAAATTTTGATAATTCATCTGCGCTTGATAGTGATGTGGTGGGGCTTTTACTTGCTTGAATTCGATTTTCAAGTTCAGTTTTAAATTCTTCAAACTTTGGTTGTTGACCTTTCCTGAACATCACAGTGTTCTCATCCTGTGTACCTTGAAAAATCCCTCCTTTAGCTTCCTTCCCTCCCATAAACGCAAATTGAATATAGCCATTAGTAAGTCCTGCTTTTTTGAACTGGATAGAAGTAATTGTTGAGATCATGATATTTTTATCACCTTTTAATCCTTGAGTAAGAAAGCCTAAGGCCCCTTTCCGTTTTATGCATACTTTATCGGTATAAAGCTCTACTTGCCCATTGACTCCCTTAACGAATAGATCTGGATTTGACATTTTTTCTCCTGTTTTGAGATAAAACCTTGCAATTCAGGGCAAAGGTTGAGTGATGTGAATGCGTTTATTACAATTCACATTAAAAGTCATTTTATGATTCTCAGCAAAATTACCTTTATTTTAGAGCATCACGACTGACATAGAATATGAACTCTCTTCCGCTTACCTTGACTTTTGCCCATCCTGTCCAGACGCTCTGTTCTAAAACAGAACCTTTGATTTCTTTTTGAACCAAAAATATTTTATTTGTATCGAGCATTTCCTGAAGAGCTTTCATATTGTTTGCTGTAAGGAAAGTCATTGCCTGATCCCAATACTCCTTTTTCACAGATCCAACATAGCTATGCCCACTTTCAGAGAGGATAGTCACGACATGATCACCTGTTCTGACATTATTATCGGCAATTACTTGAGGAGCAAATATACAGAAAAACATGACTGAAAAAACAATGGGTATAATCGATTGAAATTTCATTTATTTTCCTCCTGTGCTTTAAAATTAGTCAACCAGCAAGATGTATCTTTTACTAGGTATCAGGGATTAATTCGACTTCGCTAGACAATATCTAGTATTTACTATTCAGATACTCTATCAAATAATATTCCCTCTTTTTTTCATTGTAAAAACAATTCTTTTGAAAAGCCGTCTTACATTCGATACCTGTCTTTTTCCCTTTTTGGATTTTTGTTTTTTCTCCTCCTGTTTTTTTGAAGATTTTATAAAACCTATAACCACCGTCGATTTCAATGCACTTAGGCGAAATCTTATGAGAGTAATGTTTTTTCAATATTTCCTCAAAATGCTTTTCAAAATAAGAAGCCGATGGACAAACATCTGTAACTTGACGAACGAATCCGCCCTCCCCAAATGCCCAATTAGGAATTATTAGAAATCCCAGGATAATTGCCAATTTTTTCATTTCTTCCTCATGTTTGATCATTAACAAATAATGTTGCTTTTGTGATCCTGCCTGATCAACAATTCTTATCAGCAATATTCCAGTGATAATTGATACGATCAGAGGTCTTAGAAAGGTCTTATAGGGCAAAACAAAAGAAACTAATGGTAAGGTATGGGATACAGCCAAAGTCCCGTTAAAACCCCTTGAAAATGATCGGATACCTATTGCTTATATTGATTTTTAAAAAATATAAAGCCTAATTTGTAAAATTGATTAATCGTTAGTCTATAATCCAGTGATAGTAGCCTTTTCCAAGATACCAAAATTCTTTTTTTACATTTTTTACGGTTTTTACTTTTTTCTTTGTGCTGTCGGCTCATGCAGTGCGAATTTCGATAGCCTCCGAATGATCAATTTGTTTAATTTGGGATTGGAAAGCACCACATGATTCCAGGATTTCGAGAACTTCGACTGTTCTGTTTACATCTGGCTTTAATTTGATTGAGTGCTGGTGTTCATGCTCAATAGCCCCATTTACTGTTTTATTGATTTCAAATTTCTGCAAATCACCGTATCCCCTTTCTTTCCCCTGAGTGGACAATAAAAATTTTATTGCTCCTAAATTTCGTTCTTTTACCAACTTATAAAGACTAGCCTCGGCCATATCCAAGATAGCTTCTTTTTCTGATAGCCATGTTGAATGTATTTCTTCGTTCTCTTTAATGTATTTGGTTACCGTTCTCCAGTCACATTTTAACCGTCTGGCAATATCAGTTTTAATCCCACCCGTTCCCTTCCTTGCTTTTAAAACCTGGTTTGTTGTAAATTTTGGAGTCCTGCCTGAATTTCGTTTGTATCCCATGCTTATACCTTATTATACATTATTTTATTTTTAAATCAATAATATCAAAATAATACAATTTCGCTATTACCCGGTTTTTCTTAACCCGGTGGAAGATCGATTGACTGTTATTTTTATGATTGCC
>CAZZGN010000116.1:0-3817 GCA_964654165.1 uncultured Methanosarcinales archaeon
TTTTGCAAGTTCTTCTTGTAAATTTATTTTTTCACAAAACGGAATTGAAGATAAAGGGTTCGAACAGCAGTAAGCAGAAACTGAAACGGCTAGTAAAATGAATGCAAGTCCGAATATTATTATTTTTTTCATATGAATGTAAACTCTCCTGTTATTGAATCCGTTGCAGCTGTAAATTCTCCGCCAAACATTCCGATTCTGAGCGAAGAATCGAATTTTTTTATTTCCTTATTATGACAATATGGATGGATAGTTGGAATATCCCAAGTAATTGTTTTTGTTCCTGAGTTGCCCGGTAAGGAAACCCAATTGATTGTCATCCCATCCATATGTACGGAAGGAGGAAAATGATTTATCTTACAAGTTCCAGCTGTATCTTCTCCGTCAACTTGAAGTGTATAAAATCCAGAATTACAACCTTCATAACTAAAAGTTATCTTTATTCTTTCATTCTTTTCGCATTTATCAGGCTCTCCATCTGAACAATCTGGTTCTATTACCATATTATTTATCACACAATGTTCAGATGAACACCAGCCATCTGTGTCGTAGATTTTTTTATCCTTAGGACAACATCTGTCAGTAAGTGTAATTCCGTTAATAAGGTAAGCTTGTTTTTCATTTATGTCGTCTCCGCAGCATTCTTTTGAATAATCATCTTCTTCATATTCTCCAAATTCACTTCCGTCTGATTGCAACCAGCAAGAACCTTGACATATTAAAGGGGGAATTATATTTGCAGGATTAGAAGCCGCTTCACATCTCTCTTTTACAAGATCTAAATTTAATAACTCGTTTGATGAATCAGCAACGCATTTATCATTTATTTTGTTTCCATTATGTTTGCACTTCCCTGAGAACATCGCATATATATCCATATTATACGGTGAAAATCCAGAAGATTTGTAATCATAAAGTTTCTGATCAGGACAAATCTCGACATTTTTTCCTGCCGAACATTTTCCGTCATCAATATTACAGACTCCTTTATTTAGGTAGTCTCCCCCACCATTATATGTATTTGAAGCCTCGCTACACTTTAGATATTTATTACAAATTCCATCTTTACTACTATCTCCCATAAAATTTTTCTCAAAACTTTCTCCGGCTTCGTAATTAAAACATTCTCCAGTAATAATTGCGTTCCCTATATCATCTCTACTACAATGAGAATCATATTCTGGATCGCAAGGTCCTTGACAAGATTCGTCTTCGCCTTTTGTTATAAAATCAAAATCATTACAATCTACAACTGTTCCTTTTTGTTCAATATTTCCCGAGCAAGCATTTCCCCTTCCATTATCACAGTATTGTTCGTATTCTCTTTTTATTATGTCATTTTCGTTAGCATGTTTATTTAATGTCAGATAGTTTTCACCAGTTGAATAAGTTATTAGATTATTTGGAGGGCCAGAACCTCCCGTAACTGCTAGATTAGCTGGAGGAATGAGTGTATTGAATTTTTTTGTATAAGGTATGTAATCATAATTTTGTTTTAGATAATAAAAACTATAATCTTTTTTGAAATCGTAACATGGTTCAGTAGTATATTCATATTTCCCCCAGTCTGGATTATTGCTGGGCCATTCACCTGGGTTTAGTCCTTCCCCTATACAACAAACATGGTCTGTCAAAAAAATATCATCTGAATTATCGTAATCATCTCCATCGTAATCATTGTAAGGGTACTGTGCTACCTTTCCATCAACTTCGACAGGGAGACATTCATGAAGGTATAATGGAAAATCCTGGGTTTGTGCACCTGGACCTGTAATTTTTAAATGCAATCTTTTATCTGTGCTTGGATAAGGGGCTGGGCCTGTGTTACTCTGTAAATCAAAATAAAAATTAGTTGGAGTGTTCATTAAATTTTGGTATTCAGTTTCAGGAACAAGATGTAAAACTCCCCTATCGCTTTCTTCATAAGTAACGCTCCCCAACGGAACATCCTCTCCCTCTTTTGGATTATTCAAATCAGTCCATTTGAAAACGGTATTAGTTCCAGTTCCTTCGACTACAATATCTAAAGATAAAGTGTAAGGGTCTTCATAAGAAGCATGTTCAGGGTCTATACTATCATAAATACTATTCCCGCCACCTGGCACAGCTCCAATTAAAATATCAACCCATTGATAATCTACTAACGTTCCAGAAGAATCTAATATTTTAACCTTAACTTGATGCGGACCTACATCATCTACAGTTGGTGTGAACGATGCTATCCTATATGTTCCTTTAGGTTCATTCTCTAAACAAACTACACCTGGAATATCAGAACTTCCGCTAAACTCGCATGATTCTTCCCATTCATTTTTGTTAACATAATCTGGGTCACAATTTTCACCAATTTTACAAGTCACAATATCATGTTGTGGAAGTCTAGGATTATCAAGTCCAGGAATTGTAAAAGGTGGTGTTAAAGGAATTGGGTTTCCATCAGCTTTTTTTATTCCAGTTATTTTTTGCTTTAAATCACTATCAAATTTAAACACTTCATCATAAGTTGCTTTCCATCCTTCATATTCATAAAATTTTTTCATACAAGGCAATCCATTTGGATCTACACAAGGGTTTAAACCAGAAGTATATTCAAATTCACTATCTGGATCAAAACCATGTGGCTCAATAATTATTTTATTACTTGGATAACTTAAGATATCATATTTCTTCCCCAATTCTCCAGAAACTTCGTGTATATAATCTAAAGCAGGTCTTCTATTTTCAACAGCAAACGCAAACTTATATGGTTCGCCTGCAAGTATTGAAGCCTTATCTTCCAAAACAATTACATCCGCATACAATCCTTGTGGGGTGCAATAATCTTTCAAAGAGGTTCCATCCAATTTATAATCTGGATCTAAAGTATTACAAACATCTTTATTAATTGTAATTTCCATATCATCATCAAAACAAGATATAAAATCTGTAGAAGGATATGGAAGAATGCAGTCACTAATTGTTCCCGAATCTTCAATCATATCAAAAAATATATCTCTTATCTCTTTTCTAAACATATGTGTGATTGCTTCGTGAATTCTTTTCAATCTTACATTTTTCTTTACATTAAAATTCAAAATTTCTGCTTTTTTATCACCTTTGAATTTAATCGGAAAACTCGAAATAAAAGAAACATCTTCTTCCCCTATTATGACTTTAGTGTTAGGTATTAACTCTTCTGCATTCTCAACTTCGTATCCTCTTTCATTCAAAGTAATTGATATTTTCTGGAAGCATCTTTCTAAATGATAATCAACATATTTCTTCAAATAAATCTGAATTGCATCTTTGAAATGATAGGTCTCGCAGTTATAATGTTCCCTTATCTCTCCTATAGGCTCGTTCGGACCGTTTAAATCGCATAAAGCTGGAAGAGAAGCTTGTTCAAATGCTCTGCCATCTAAATGAAATTTTTGGAAAAGCATATCATATGGTGGATAATGCGTTAATTCTCCCGGGTAAGGATACTGTGGAGGATTTGGATAAGGTGGGAAATTTTGAGTTGGAGACGAAACTGTTGTATCAGGATATTCTATTCCATAACTAAGATTGTAAACCTTTCCGTCAAAGACAAAAGGTATTTCATAATTTCCATAATAGAAAAGTAGAGGAACATTAGTTATTGGCGTAACAGAACCTGTTTCTAAAATTTTCCACCAGTTCAATATATTTGGACTCTTATCCATAGGCAAACCAAAAGTTTCAGCTTGGTGCAAATATATTCTTCCACCTTGCTTTCCTATTAAATTCAATCCTTCAGTTGCGGCATCATCCAAACATTGTTCGACTGAATTACTTATTGCATTAATTTCTGATTGAT
>CAZZGN010000117.1:0-3782 GCA_964654165.1 uncultured Methanosarcinales archaeon
TTCCACAATCGTTCGGCTGTATTTGGCTTCCATCGCCAAGTCTCTTTTTACGCCGATTTCGGCGATTAGTTGGTTGACATCGCTTGTGGCTATTAACCCACCGTCATTCAAAATATGCTTCCAGGCAATATCGCCGAGAGGATCAGAAGTCGATGTTTCCGAAGTTGGGGCAGGAGTTGTTTCAGTATTTGCATTGGTAGAACCGCATTGTCTTTTTCTGTCGTTTTCCTGTTCAGTTGTAAGACAACAACCGGAAGGATTCTGGGATTTAATATTTCTATATTGCCAGCCATTGACGCAAGCTGTTTGCCAATCGTCATAGACTACGGAGGAGCAGGAGGTCACTTGGTATAAAGGAACACTCCCGCAAAGATAGGACATATTATATGTATTTGAGTCGGTGGCATTACCGGCATTGTCTATTGCCTTGAGATACCAAGTGTGGTTACCACAAGATAAATCACTGGCAGGAGAACTTGAATCGGCGCTACTGCTGATATTATCTCTATTTAAAACACCGTCAATGTAAAGCTGGTATTTATTGATTCCTGATTCGGAATCTGAGGTGGCATTCCAAGATAGAGTGGACCTGCTTGAAACCGAAGAATTATTGGTAGGTGAAGATAGAGTGAAGGCAGCTGGAGCAGTAACATCATCATATATTAAGTCAATGGAGCCAAGTTGGACTAGCTGGCTACCGTCAGAATTAAGGTAAGCCTTAAACAAAAACGACCCATTACCAACCGGAAACGAGGATATATTTGTATTGATATCTGCCACAATATTAGCTTCAGAATATCCCGTACTGGTGGTTGTCCATCCGGAATTATACCAATACCAAGTAATCCCAGCATCATTGCTAATCTGATACTTAATCTCACCACCATTTTTGATTGATGTTTCGGTAAAACCCCATAAAGAAGTAAAAGTTAAAGAATTATCTACGGTTGGTTGAATAGACGGATTGTTAGTATCATAAGGAATTTCTTGTGAGCTTACAGAATAAAATGTGGATGGAGAATTCTGATTGTTGTATTCTGTGGAAATCCACTCCGCTGAGCGGGCACTGTTTGAAATACGGATTTCATCAAGTCCCCCGTTAAAATATCTTGCATCAGCATTTCTATAAGTTCCAATATTTAAATGGTTTATTGGATATATAGATTCAGTAATAGTTTTGGTTCCAGTAAAAATTTCGGTAGAAAAGGCATCAATAAGGTTTACTTTATATACTCTTGCGTTAGTCTGTTCTGCCATCAGAAGAATAGTATCACTTAACCAATCTACACCTTGAAGCTGACCAAATTGTGTATTAACTCCTTCCCGATCAACATTAAATACATTATCAGTTTCATAGAATCTATTTTCATGTCCAGTTATAATAAATTTACCATTTCTGTATGTTATGCCTTGCATTCCATAAGAACTTTTTTCTGTAGTTATGTGTGTGGCAATAGGATTAAAAGACGAATCAAACTCATAAATATGGTCAAATCTGTTATTTACAGTTGTACTTTCTCCTACGTAGAAATGTCCATTATCTGAGTTTCGACATATTGTACCAGCACCATAACCTGCACTGATATTATATTTTTCTACATAAGATAAATCAGAAGAATTAAATACTAAAACTCCTGATGTTGAACCATCAACCCAGTCTCCTGTATGTGCAGCGATGTATAGCTTGCCATTATAGCAAGATAGATCACCAGCATGATCAAATCCGTTTAAGATGTTTGTATTACTCGTTATTAAGTTGCCATCCGTATCATATTTGCGGAGACCATCTGCAGATGTAGTATAGATATATATTCCATCTGTACAAACTCCCTGACTTGCATTACCAACAAAGAAGCTTATTACCGAAACATCCTTGACTGTATAACCCACGTAAAGTTTCAACTTTTGGTTTTGCTCATAAACCAATGTTGCATAATACCATCGTCCATTAATAATAGAAATCGAAGTTATCCCATCATTATTTGCACTAGTCAGAGACCAATCATAGCCTTTTAAATAACCATCATCTTCTACTGCCAAGGATAAAGTATACAATGGATTAGTCTCAAAAATTGATCTTCGTGTCCCAACACCACCTGTGACATTAAACCAAGCTGAAACTGAATAATTTAAAGTATCTTCTGATAAAATATTGTGAGGAACACCAATATAATCATCACTCCCATCAAAACTCTGCGCCTTGCCAATTTTACCAGCCGCTTCAATTGGTTCGTTAGACGCTTTTTTTGAGCCATTATTAGCGTTAGCAGTGCTATCTGTGGTAGTGGCGGTTGTGGCATCTTTAAGATGCTGTACCATGGCATAATCAGAATCCCAAACATTAGCAGTATCCCATTGATCAGCGGAGGTAACATTGCCATAATAAATATAAACATCCGTATCAGAAATTGAAGATAAAAAATCAACTTTTACCCAAGCAACTAACTCTCCAGTAGAGTTATTATAAGTCTCAATTTCGTGACTTAGTTTAGTGGTGCCATCGGCTTTTGTAAAAACAAAATCTCCACCATCAGCCTGATCTACATACCCACCATTAGTTGTGTCTTTCCAATCTGTATCTGTTCTTGAAATAAGAATCGGAAAGTTGGTCAAATTTCCTGCAACTTTAGTATGATCAATTGTTATCTTCTTGCGATATTTCCATGATATATCATACCATTCAGGTGTAGTCGTTGCCTTTAATTGCGCCTGTCCGGACGAAAATTCGATTTTTGTGTCGTCATAAGTATAATCGCTGGCAGTAGTAAAAGGCCAATTTTGGGTAGCGGCCTGTACTTTTTTTGGCGGTGGAACAAATAAAAACATTCCACTTATAATTTGAAAAAATAAAAGCAGTATTAATGAGATAGATGCTTCTTTTTGATAATCTTTCTTTCTGACCCTGTGAAAGAAATAAGATTTTGTTGCTTGATGTTTATATGAAATATTCTGTCCTTTGAGATACATAGTTATAAAATTTATAGTGTTCTTAATTAATAATCTTCATTTTATTCCCAGCCGGGCTAAACCAAACCGGCTTGTTAAACTCCTTGAACTGGTGAAGAAGCGCGAACCGATACCGGTGGTCTGGTAGTTTATTTGCCAGTCGCAAAAAATGCGTGAACTCTTTTTCAACCCTCTGGATCATATGTCTGTATCCGTGATACTCCACCGGCCTCTTTGTTACGTCAAAATTTTCGTTTGTGAAGATGTACAGGAATTTCGTCTGTTTTGACAATCCGTATTTCCGGAAATTCGTTATCTTTTCATTCATTCGGATTTTCTCCTCAAAGATTGCCTTCGGCGTCCTCGTCCGTTCAAACTCTACCAGAAAATCGTACGACTTTTCTTCCGTCTTATGCCGGTATTTGATAATCGCGTCCGGCTTGTAACCTTCAAGGGAATTGGCTGTGGACGGATATGTTATCAGTATATCATACTCATCTCTAAATGGGTAGTATAGGCCGGAGAGCACATCAATGAGGCCGAACTGGTGTGGGAAGTTTTGAACCGACTTCCGTCCGATGGGTGTGAACCGCTCATAGCCCAAGGCTTGAGCGCCTTCTTTCGTCACTTGCCAGAACGTGTGGCGGTAGCGTTCGTCCCGGAGATAACCGTACTTCCTCACCGGCATGACCAGGCCGTCCTTTTCAAGCTCTTCACACGAATTATACCAATTAAATAAGACACTAATCACCACGAATTTATTATTAGTGTTTATTTGTTATATTATTCGTGTTAATCCGTGTTTTTGGATTTGTGTTCATTCGTGTTTTTGGATT
>CAZZGN010000118.1:0-3782 GCA_964654165.1 uncultured Methanosarcinales archaeon
TAGAAGGTTTAGAAAAACAAGGATTTGCAATAATCAAATTAGGAAGACCTGTTATGATGCACACTATTCTCTTAAAAACAGGTGCAATTTTAGTTTACATAATAGTAATATTATCATTCTTTTTTAATACAGTTTACCTTATAACAGGTATAATAATTTTTTATTATATCGCTTACATCGAAGAAATCGTAATCTTTCTTGTATATGGTAAGATTGATCCTGACACTAAGTCAATATTTCATATATCTAAAAAAAGAATTAGTTAATCAGAAGGTTTTTCCTCATCCTCTTCCTTCTCTTCTTGATTCATATCGTCATCATATCCTTTCATGAATGCTTCTTCTACTGCTGAGATTTCATCACCTTCTATGAGTTCTTCTCTTGCTGTTTCAGAATAAACATTCTCTTCTTTAACGCCCCTTTCAAGCTCATCTGCTAAATCATCTTTCGTCTTGGTCATGATCTCACCTTACTCTGCTTTAAGTTCTTCTTTGAGTATTTTTATTTGCTCCTTTATATTTTCTACGGTTTTTGAATTATCTTGCTGATTCAATAAAAAACCGCATTCTGGGCATCTAAACTCAAAATTGGTGGCTTGTTCAAAATCCAGCCTTATACAAGCACTAGGACACATAAAGAAGCAGTTTTTGTTTGTTTCTTCCTTTTCTAGGCGATCTCCGAGCCTATCTAGTTTTGTGATTTTCATCCTTTTAATAAGTTCCTTTACTCTCTGAATATTAAACGTCCAATAACTAATATACCAGCCTTTCTGCCTATCTTTCTTACGATTATATGTCACAAGGTTATTATCGTACAATTTGTATAAGCTATGCCTGACCATGTGGATGTCAAAATTCAGCTTCTCTGCAATTATGAATTCAGAAACATTCTCTTTATCTTTTAGAAATTCAACTATCTTAACTGCTGGTTCTCCTATCGTTTCAGTTATTGTTTCCTTTAACAATTTATTAGTCAATCTCATCTTTTGATTCCTTTGGAAAGGAGAATCTAATATAGATACTCCTTGATTAGAAGGCCTTCCCCAATGATCTAAGTCCATTTCTGGGGAGAGGAGTATAAATACTTTTGGTTTCCCTTGTCCATATTTGTATAGGGCTTTTTTGGTGTTTTAGAGGAGAAAAAACATCAGTACAGGAAGTAGTAAACATCCCATTGCATGGACCCTAGCTACCTTGACTATAGCAGGGATTAAGCCAAGAGCTGTGCTCACTATCAAGACCAATATCCCTTTCCATCCTGTTAAGATTATTGTTAGTAAGATTATGAAAAAAATAATACTTGTGACAAGTTTTCTATAATTTACCAAAGTTATGATTTTTGAGAATGATTTTCCAATTAATAGTGTTAAAAATACTGCCAAACCTCCTGAGATTGCAACTGCAGAAAGAAAAACTAAGATATGGTTTATGCTTATGTTTGTTATTAGTTCTTTAACTACGACTATTGAACCGTTTCTTGCTTTGTTTAATGTTTGTAGAGTTAATATACTTAATATGAAATTTACTGTGTTAATACTTCCCATCAATATCATAAATCCTTTATCCCCTAGATTCTTTGTTATTTGTAATGATATAACTGCAGCTGTTGCAGCTCCAACTCCTGGCAAGACTGCTGTTAAAAAACCTGAAAATTGACCTGATAACAATGCTTTGATTGTGATTTTTTTATCTAACTTGATATCTTGTTGGACTTTTTGTTCAGGAATTGAAGAATTATCTTTTATGCTGTAAGCTAGGGTTGAAATTCCAAACAATCCTGATAACATAGGAAATAAAGGGTTGCTTAAATTGGGCCAAGTTAAAACAATTATTCCTAAAGTTCCGCTTAATAAAAAAACACATAAAGCCCATAAACGTTTTTTGTCCCTTAATATCATAAAAAGAATTATTACGATTAATATGTAAGCTATGTAGTTTTCAATTAATGGGTAGATATACACTACAACAGGGATTAAGATTGGATAAAGTAAGATACTTAAGATTAATGCTCCGAAGCTTCCTATTAAAGTTAATTTCACTGCCATAAGACCGTATCCTTTTATGAGGTATCTATGACCTGGCAGTACTCCCAAAGCTGTATCTGAATCAGGAGCTCCTAGGAAAATACTGGGTATTGGATCTAAGAATGAATGTGTTACAGACATTGCAATTATAAAAACTGCTAATGATAGTATGTTTGTGTATTGTAAGAAAATTGGGGATAATGTTAGCAGGGTTACAGCAACTAAGTTTATATGAATGCCTGGTGTGAGGCCTGTTATGATTCCAAATGAAATTCCGAGGAGTATCGCTAGCAGTATTTCTATAAACATAGATTTAGAAGCTGTTAAAAATTAATATGCTTAATTGAGAAAAAATATGTTTTTTTTCGATAAATTAGAAAGATTATTAAATGATTAGGGCATATTTATTATTATGAAGAAAGAGTGGTTTATTACTGGTGGAATTTTGACATTGCTTTTTACAATACCTTCTGTGTATTATTTATTAATTTCTGGCTTACAGGCTAGAAGTGCAACGGAAATAATATACCTTCTCTTGACTATAATTTTGATTGCAATTGTTATATCTTTGGGAATATATTACATAAAGATTGGACTCAAAGAGATGAGAAAAAGTAAATTTCTTAACATAAGTGTAATTCTTTCCTTAATTGGGGTAATTTTTATGATTATAGGAGTAATTGGATCTATTTACAAATTTACACATAACTATTCGCAACAAGTAGGTGCTTTGTTCCCTTTGTTTTTGATGTATGTACCGTTCTTTCTACTTAATTTTGCAGCATTTATTTTAACTGCAATAAATTATTTCAAAAAATAAAAAAGAAATAAATTTCCGAGGTTATCGGAATTACATATGAGTTTGGAGATATCTTCCCATCTTGTAGACGTGATGAGTTCCCTTTTTTGATTCTTCTATAACATGTCCTAGTTTTCCCTGAAGTTCACTAAGTTTCTTTTCATTTAGACCTTCTTTTTCAAGTTTTTGTAACATCTCTGGGTCATCCTCATATACTCTATGAAGCAATCTTATATGTATGATATCTATTAGATGGGTTACATGTTTAGCAATGTTTAGTTCTTCATCTATTTTTTTAACAAGTTTTTTGACTTCATCTAATATATTGTCTACCATTTCGTTTATTTCTTTCTGGTTCTCTTGTGGCTTTTCTATGAGTTTCATAAACTTGTGGATATCGGCGTCAATTTCATCTTCATCATGTCTAACTTCTTTTTGTTCAGCTCTTTCATCAGTTAGTTGCCTTTTTACATAGACACCTATCTTCCTGTCAGGCCAGACGTTCACATACTTGAGATAACGTTCTCTAAAATGTTCTACATCAATATTTTCTGTTGTCATATAATGAAGTGCTGAACTAAATTTTTCTGATATTAGCTTTGCAAGATTTTTAAGTTCCGATAGTTTTTCACTTAAGTTTTTATCTAAGTTTTCTAAATCTTTATCTGAAAGAAGTTCTTTAATTGTGTTTTCTTCGTGATCTTCACGCCTTTTTTCATCAAATATTGCCTCTTGTTGAAAATTCTTTATGTCTTGGAGCAATTCTTCCATCTTTTTTTGGTCATCTAAAAGATCTTCTACAACATGCGACACTCCTTTTTCATCTCCTGCTTCAAAAAGAACTTTAAACTTATCTTTTTCTTCACCTTCATCTTTTAGTTTAAATCTCAATCTTCTTACAAGCCTTCCTGCTTTTCTAATCAAGCTTCTCGTTGATCTTATGTGTATAAAGTTTAGTCT
>CAZZGN010000119.1:0-3774 GCA_964654165.1 uncultured Methanosarcinales archaeon
TTATATACTATAATGTTTTTAATTCCGGTTGGAAAATGATCGCCATTAAAAGGATCAATTTTTGTATTGCCATTGATAATATAGGTCCCATCAAAAAATATGGAATTATGATGCACAGAGAGATCTTCGATAGACCTGTAACTTAATACAACTAATCCATTTTTAATTTCAACAGCATAATTTTTATCCCTCAACATATCATGGAATTTGGAATTTTCTGTGAAAATTTCATAAAATCTTTGAAAATCATCCTCCCCTTCAAATGCATTTATATGAATTAATCCTTTTTCTTCTGGTAGGATTACTAAATCCTTAAGGGGAGAGGTAAGAGTTTTTGAAAACTGATAATCTTTAGTATCATTAAAAGTATCAGTACATACAGAAATAGGGTTGATGTGCCTTTTCAACCTTTCAAACATTGTTTCTTCCATATTAAATAAAAAAAGAAAAATCCTTATTTGGATGTTCCTAATTTGTTGACTGAAGGTCTTACCTTTTCAGCACCTATTCCTTTATGTCTTAATCCTCTACCCCTCTTTCCAGCAGAAGTTAATCCACGATAAGCTCTTTTATGGTGCTTGTCAGAAGTAATCCAAGCTAGGTCCTTATCAGATCTTATAGATGGGTGCTCTCTATCAACCAAAATGACTTCAAACCATTTATGTCTTCCATCTTCAGCAACTAAATAACTATTCAAAACTTCGCAATTTATGTATTTCTTATTTGCCCTTTCTTCACATATTCTCTGATAATCTTTAGCACCAACCATCGATTGCCTATTATGTCTAGGCCTTCTTCCTGCTTTTATGTCAGGTCTTTTATGGCCCCCTCTAAGAACTCTTTGTCTTACAATAATTATGCCTTGTTTGGCTTTATATCCTAAAGATCTAGCACGGTCAAGCCTTGTTGGCCGTTTAATTCTTACTGTTACTTGCTCTCTTCTCCACTCAATAAGTCTCTGTTTCCAGACTTCTTTTAGATTTTCTTTTGGTTTCTTCCAAATTTCTCTTATTTGTTTATATAATCCCATTTTTTAGCCTCCATTGTTATGTTCTTTTTGCGTGTGGGTTTACCCCGCACACTTTTGGTCGAGCTTTTTGTAAAAGATCGATGGATTCAGGCAAGCTACGCCCACATCTCCATGCTTTGGGATTAAATTACTGTTTATAAACATTGCCTTTTATCTCTAAAACACTATAAACAACCAAAACATTTAAATATTAACATTATATACAAAAATAACATTAGTTCTGGGAACTGTTAAAATGAGTTCTGAGGTTATAAAAATGGATTCGGGAGAAATGCTTAAAACAGGTACAACTACAGTTGGAATAGTATGCAAAGATGCTATTATTCTAGCAGCAGATAAGAGGGCAACAGCAGGATATTTAATAGCAGATAAAAAAGCTAAAAAAGTCCATAAAATCAATGATGATATGGCCCTTACAATAGCAGGATCTGTATCAGATACACAATTATTAATCAAACTCGTAAAAGCTGAACTAAAGCTTAAAAAGTTTCGTGTCGGCAGAGCAACGAATGTAAAAGAAGCTGCCAACTTGTTATCAGGCATGGTTTATGGAAATATAAGAAAAATGAGTATGATGCCGGGAATTTCCCATTTTCTTTTTGCAGGCAGGGATAAGTCTGGACTAAGTTTATATGATATATTTCCTGATGGTTCCTTAACAGATATAGATGATTTTGTATCAAGCGGATCAGGAAGTGTATTCGCTTATGGAGTACTAGAAACGTTATACAAAAAAGACCTATCAGTTGACGAAGCAATTCAATTGGCTGTAAAATCAGTAAATGCGGCCCTACAGAGAGACATAGCTTCAGGCAATGGGATTAGTATGATTAAGGTAACATCAGAAGGCGTAGAGGAAATTATGTCAAAAGAGGTTATCATAAATCTTAACGACTAAATCTTTTTTTATCATAATTAGGATGTGATTGAATGGCAGATATAATTAAAGAGATTATGAAACTTCTTCCTGACAAAGAGGATAAAATCAGCGATGCAGTTTTTGAAGGAGCAAACATAGTTCTTTATACAAAAGACAAGGATTTCTTTCTTAACAACAATGGTATAATAAAAAATGTTGTCAACACAATCAAAAAAAGAGTCGAACTAAGACCCGACCCATCTACATGCATGGAAGCAGAACAGGCAAAAGAAGTTATTTCAAAAATTATCCCTGAAGAAGCTAAAGCAGGTAATATAATCTTTGATCCACAACGTTCTATGGTTATTATAGAAGCTGAAAAACCAGGTTTAGTTATAGGAAAACAAGGAGCATTATTAAGAGAGATAAAAGAGAAAACACTTTGGGTTCCATTAATCAAAAGAACTCCCGCCATAAGGTCACTTTTAATTGAAAATATTAGAAGTGTATTATATCAAAACTCAGATTATAGAAGAAAATTCCTAAATAAAGTAGGTCATAGAATATATGATGGCTGGATTAGGGGAAAGAAAAATGAATGGATCAGATTGACATATCTGGGCAGTGGAAGACAAGTTGGAAGGAGTGCAATATTTCTTCAAACTCCTGAATCGCGAATATTATTGGATTGCGGAATGGATGTAGCTAATGAAGAGCACGCTTATCCATATTTAGAAGCACCTGAATTTAGAATTAATGAATTAGATGCAGTTGTTATTAGTCACCCACACTTAGACCATTGTGCTTTAGTTCCTTTGTTGATAAAATATGGTTATGATGGCCCCATATATTGTACAACTCCAACAAGGGATGTTATGGCATTATTACAGTTAGACTTTATCAAAATTCAAAGAGGGGAAGGAAAAGAACCAATTTATGGAACTGATGAAGTCAAAGAAATGGTAAAACATTGCATTACTTTGGATTTTGAAGAAGTAACAGACATAACTCCTGACGTTCGTCTTACTTTTTACAACGCAGGTCACAATTTAGGCAGTGCGATGGTTCATTTACATATTGGAAATGGTTTACATAATTTACTTTATGGTGCAGATATGAAATATGGAAAAACTCAATTGCTCGACCCAGCTGTAACGAGATTTCCTAGATTGGAGACGTTAATGATAGAATCTACTTATGGTGGCAAAGACAATAATCTCCCTACAAGAGAAGAAGATGAAGAAACTTTTGCAAAAATTGTTACTAAGACAATTGAGGGTGGAGGAAAAGTTCTTGTCCCTGTATTAGGTGTGGGAAGATCACAAGAAATTATGGTAATACTTGAGAGAATGATAAGGGAAAAGAAAATTCCAGATATTCCAGTTTACCTTGACGGAATGGTTTGGGATGTTACAGCAATCCACACAGCATATCCCGAATATTTAAACTCTCAAATTAGAAATGCAATTTTCCATAAAAATCAAAATCCATTCTTAGCGGAGTGTTTCAAAAGGGTAGGCTCACAAAAGGAAAGAAAACAATTAATAGAAGAATCAGGAAGCTGTGTTATTCTTGCAACATCAGGTATGTTGACTGGCGGACCGTCTGTCGAATATCTTAAACAACTTGGTTCGTTTTCAAAAAATGCTTTAATCTTTGTTTCTTATCAAGGAGAAGGTTCGTTAGGAAGAAGAATCCAGAGAGGAGAAAGAGAAATCATGTTTAGAGAGGGTTCTAAAAGAGAAGTTCTCGAAATAAAGATAGAAATAAACACCATAGAAGGTTTCACAGGTCATTCCGGGCGACAGGAATTAATGAATTTTGTAAGAAAATGCGTTCCTCGACCTAAGAAAGTTATAGTTAATCACGGAGAAAGTTCTCGCGT
>CAZZGN010000120.1:0-3773 GCA_964654165.1 uncultured Methanosarcinales archaeon
TTCAGAAAAAATAATTTACAATATAAGAAAAAATATTTATAAGGTTTTTGAGTTTAGTTATCTTGTCTACAGATACACATTAAGAAAATATTTTGATAAAGATATTGAGAAAAAAGGTTATAAATAGTTACATTCTTTGAATACCGTGCATTACATCATCTCGCTGGTCAGGTTTCCCTGCAGTGATAATATCATCTATTCTTAATATCATTATGGCAACCTCAGTTGCTGACGACAATGCTTGTGTTTTTATCTTTAATGGTTCAATTATTCCTTTTTCCCATGAGTTGATTATATCTCCAGAAAAAACATCTATTCCTGTCAATTTATTTCCCTTGTCATGCTCAACTTTCATAGAAGTTAAAATGTCTATAGGGTTTAGGCCGGCATTTTCAGCAAGGGTTAAAGGAATAACTTCTAAACTCTTAGCGAATGCTTCAACAGCTAACTTCTCTTTTCCTGATAAAGTATTTGCGAATTCAATTAATTTTCTGCTTAATTCAATTTCGGATGCACCTGCTCCAGCGACAGCTTTCTTATTTTTTAGAGTGGATGCAACATCCCCTAATGCATCTTCAACTGCTCTTTTGACCTCGGCAACAACATGTTCTGTACCACCCTTTATGAGGATTGTTACAGAACCTGGATCTTTACAGTTCTTGACAAAAACCATGTTCTCATTTCCGGATTTTTTCTCTTCCACAATTCCTGCATAACCTACATCTTTTTTACTGAGACTATCTATATTGGAAATAATATTTGCACCTGTGGCTCTTGACAATTTTTCCATATCGCTTTTCTTAATTCTTCTAACAGCAAAAATGCCTTTTCTTGCCAGAAAGTGCTGTACAATGTCTTCAATCCCTTTTTGACAAAAGACAACATCCGCACCACTGTCCACAATCTTGTCCACCATATTCTTAAGCATATTTTCTTCTTGGTTAATGTATGCCTGCATATCTAAAGGCGAACTAATCTGAATTTTTGACTCAGTTTCTGTTATTTTCACTTCGAGAGATGCATCAATCAAAGTGATTTTGGCATTTTCAACATAGGATGGCATAGAACTATGCACTCTCTCATTCTCAAAAACAATCCCATCAATAAGTTCTGTGTCATCAACACTTCCTTCAACAGTTTTTACAAGCTTGATATTAGTTATATTATTATCATGAACTAACTTTACAGCTTCAACAGCTATATTAGCCAATTTCTCTTTCGAATATTCAGCGCCTTTCCCTGTCATTGCGGTTGTTGCTATGTTTAGAAGCGTTTCATCGTCAGAAACCTTAACCGCCATTTCGTTAAGAAGTTCTTGAGCTTTTTCATTTGCTAATCTAAATCCCTTAGTGATAATTGTTGGGTGGATGTTCTTTTTAAGTAGACTCTCAGAGTTTTTCAGTAATTCTCCTGCTATAATCACAGCAGTTGTCGTTCCGTCACCAACTTCATTTTCCTGCGTTTTTGCGATTTCGACAATCATCTTCGCAGAAGGATTCTCAATGTTCATTTCTTTAAGAATTGTTACACCATCATTTGTAACTACTACTTCTCCCACACTATCTACAAGAAGTTTATCCATACCTTTTGGTCCTAATGTAGATTTTACTGTGTCCGCCACTAATCTTGCAGCCTGAATGTTCATAATTTGAGCATTTTTTCCCGATGTCCTTCTAGAGTCTTCTGGAAGAATAAAAATAGGTTGTATATCTTCAGCCATTGATTTCACACATTGATGGTCATATTTTTTGGTTTATATAATTTATGTATTTCCGTCAGACTATAGTTTAGTAAGATTTATAAAGGGATTATATACGCATAAGAGGGGGCTACTATGAAAAGAGCAATAAATCAATATATGAGGGATATGAGGAAATTACTCACTAAAAAACAATTTAGAAATAGAATTCGGCTATATTTTATCTACCATAGATTAATTATAAAAAATATTTTCACAACAAAGTTATTCAAAATTAAAACTAATAAAGATACCTTGTTGGGTTTAAATTTTTATTACGATAATTTTAACTCTTTTTTTGGAATGTTTACAGAGATATTTATCCATAACATATATGACTTTAAAACAAAAGAAAAGGCCCCAGTTATATTTGATTGTGGAGCAAACATAGGGATAGCCACACTATATTTCAAATATAGATTCCCTGAATCAAAAGTAGAAGCCTTTGAACCGGATAGAAAAGCCTTTGAATTATTAAAGAAAAATGTACAGATGAATAGACTAAAAGATGTTAATTTGCACAATGTCGCATTAGGAGATAAAAATGGAGAGATTACGCTTTATAGTCATGGTGATTTTGAAGGTTGTACTGGGAATACAATGAATAAAGAATTTATTAATTTCCCTAATGTTCAGGAAAATAAAGTAAAGATGATTCCTTTAAGTTCGATCAAAACTAATAAAATCACTTATCTCAAACTTGATATTGAAGGGGAAGAAGATAAAGTCCTATGGGACATGAATAATAAGGGGTTACTGAAAAAAACTGAACAAGTATGTTTAGAATACCATTATAACTACCAGAAAAAGGAGAATAAATTATCAAAGGTAATAAAGATTATTGAAGAAGAAAAATTTCACTATATCATAAATATAAATTTGTTGAATAATTACGAAATGACCATAAAAGACTATAAAAAAAACAGAAACAGATACGTTTTAATGATAAATTGTTTTAGATAAAAAAACAAGATGACTAAATAGTAGGTGCATCAAAATGAACATGAAAGAAGTGAAAAGGAAATGCTGGAAAAAGGATGAAGTTAAAAAAGAAATGACATTCATACATTATTGTCGAAGAAGTTTATCTATGTATGTCGCTTATCCATTTATTTTACTAAAAATACCGCCTAATGCAATAACTAATTTGATGACATTCGTGGGGATTGCAAGTGCACTTTCCTTTCTAACAGGAAGATACTGGATGGGGATATTAGGTATAATCTTATATCATCTTTATCAGTTTATGGATTGTTTAGACGGCAATGTAGCAAGGTATTGGAAGAAAACTTCATTGAAAGGAATCTATCTAGATAGCTTATCACATACAATAGTTCATCCTGCGATGCATATATGTATGGGTTATGGAACTTTTATTAAGACAGGAAGTATTGTGTTTCTTTATATAGGGATAATAATTGCATTCTTATTAATCTCCACACAAGGATTAAAGAACGCTAGATACTGGATACTGACATCGCATAATATTAAAGATAATAATATGGTTACAACAACGCATTACAAAGGAAAAGAACAATCCATTGTATCTTTATTAAAGAAGACTTATGTAAGTTTATATGATAATAGGATGAATTTCTTAATAATCTTTGTTGTTATTAATAGAATAGAATGGTTTTTAATAGGTTTTTTAGCGTTTGTATTTGTAAGGTTTATCTTGTTTGCTTATTTCTATTCTAAATTTGATGAGGATTCAAAAGGGGAATAAAAATTTCAAATGAAAATACCAAATCTTTTCATAGTCGGCGAGTCAAAATCTGGTACAACAGCCCTAGCTGGACTTCTTAATCAACATCCAGATGTTTTAATGTCAAAAGTAAAGGAGCCATGCTTTTTCTGCAAGGACCTCCACAATGAAAATGATAAACTAGGAAAGAAAAAAGATAATTATAGGTATAGGGTAGTTGATGATTATTTGCCTCTTTTCTCGGAATTTAAAGAAGGACAGAAGTATGCAGGAGAGGCTTCGGTGCATTATGCATGCTCAAAAGTGGCTGCAGAAGAGATTTCAAAATTT
>CAZZGN010000121.1:0-3743 GCA_964654165.1 uncultured Methanosarcinales archaeon
TTTTACATAACTCTTTATGGCATTTTCTTTATCGCCTTCTTCTTCATATTGTTTTGCTAAGATTCCATGATAACCTTGTTCAATTTTGTTGTAGAATTTTTTTTCACTGTCTACTTTCATTAACTCTTCATAAATTTTCAAAGCAGTTTTTTCATCACCTTTACTTGCAAGAAGATCTGCCTTGAGTAATTGGGATAAGCTTGTAGCATCACTATCGTATCCTTTTACACTAGATAACTTTTCCAATGCTTCATCAATTTTTCCTTGTGATGAAAGAGCATTTGCTTCAAGAAGTAAATTAAAATCAGAGTCATCTCCTTTTATCTCTTCTTTTAATGAATCAATATAATCTTTAAGTTCCAATGTATTGTCTAAGTTATTTATTATTGCGTTGAATTTGTCTACATCACTTTTGTCTAATTTCTCTATATCTCCCAAACCAGCTTGCATATATTCTGCAATTTTCATCAATTCTTTTCTGTATCCTTTTTGTCTTTTTACAAGTTCTTGTAATTTTCCAAAGTCAATATTGCTTCCTTCATCTAGTGTTACACCATCAGGATCAACAGATGAAACATAGAACAAATCTTTTCCAAATTCAATGTTATTAATTGAAGTATCCATAGTACTAACTGGATACAATTGAATATCAGGAGAAATAATATCTATTCCTGGTTTTAATTTTCCACCTTCAAACATTAATTTATTAATATTATTGAATGTATCAACATTCATATAAACATGAGATTCACCTTCCTTGTTAGAAAGTTCAATTGTTAGTGGAGTTTTATGCTTAACCCCATTATCGTTTATAATATAGCTGTTAATTAATGAAGCATATCTCTCAGCATTTCTCTCTAAGTTATCAATAATTAATTTCCTAAAACCATTCTCTCCTTTTTTCTGATCAAAATAAGATAATGAACTAGCATGATTTGTAGATAATTCAGATGTTAATTCGTTATCGAGATAAGAGATTATTTTTGCTTTCCCTGCAAGACTTTGTTGTCTGCCATCTCTTGATAAGAAAACTTCATTTCCGTCAAAATTAAAATCTTTGAATGCATCAACTTTTTCCCAAATCTTATTTCTACAATCATCTGTTCCTGAACATGTATATTCTTTTTCAAGTTCAGCTAATTTTGTAGGGTCATCCAACCTTGCTAAATCTTTTAACTCTTCTCTCTTGTGTAAGAAACTTTGTATTTCAAGACCTCTACCTGCTAATAATGGCCCGTCAAATACTGTTACTTTTAATTCTCCTCCATTATACCATACTTCTTTTTTATTCCCTAGTTTAAACCAACTGCCTTCACTCTTTAATGTAATTTTAGAATTCCCCATGTTTATAGAAATCCCTTCATGTAAAAATGTTTTACTAAACTCATATCTGAAGTTCCCACTTACTTTATCTTCTCCATAGTCTAATAACGTTTTAGCTCCTTCAAAAACAATTCCTTCATTATCAATTTCTATAGTGAGTTTACTATCCTTATCAAATAAAGTAGCTTTGTATTCTTTGCCATGAGCATCACCAAAGACAATAGAAGGGCCTATTATTGTCTTTCCATCTTTAATCTCTATTTCATCATGCAACTTAATATTAATATCAAAACCATTATGCTTTAATGTATAAATTCCTTCTTCATTCTTCTCGAGATCACTTCCATCGCCAACTACAATTACTTCTCCATCGTTTAATTTCAGAATTAATTCCCCATTTTCATTTGTAGAAAGTTCTATACCGTTAATTTCACCTTCTAAATTATTACACCCATCAGGATTATAACAAACCACAAATCCTTTATCACTTGCTGTAACAGAAGCTATTTTTGAAGCATCAT
Organism: uncultured Methanosarcinales archaeon; assembly: GCA_964654165.1. Classification (GTDB taxonomy): domain Archaea; phylum Nanobdellota; class Nanobdellia; order Woesearchaeales; family CAZZGN01; genus CAZZGN01. The sequence goes on from CAZZGN010000121.1 coordinate 1,845, forward strand.
AATCAGTTAATTTGAATTCTTTATCAGGGTCGGTTGTTTTCAATCCTGGTGGATCTTTTGTGAATGTGGTGCCTTCTGTAACGCTATATGCAGCTCCAAAGGTACCAAAGGCCTTGTCCAATGCCTGGCTTACACTTGAACCTAATTTAGATATATCATTCAGTTTTTCTAAGAGTAAGATAGATTGTTCAGGATTGAGTTGTTCGATAACCTTATTTATTTCGGCAGGAGTAGATGACCCGCTGTCGACCGACGCAGCAAATGCAGTTAGATCATCTTCAGACATATTAGTTTCTGATTCCTGAGCGAAAGCTACAGCTGGCAACATACCGCCTACAAATACATAAATTATGAACAAGGCCATAGCCTTTATTACATAATCCTCAGCTTTCTTCGTGAACAATTATTTCAACCTCCTTTTCATTTTTCAAACTGTATTCATTTTCAGCAAAAATTCTAATTTCAAATTCTCCAGTAACTCGAGGTGTGAAATTTATCAAACCATTAACAATTTCAAACATAGTGGTGTCATCACTCCAACTTACATTTTGATTAGAACTTAGATTATATTCAAAATTCTCATTATCAATCATATACAATATGTCATCAACAAAGATTTCAGGTGGATCATGTATTTCAAATCGTGAAGCGAACAAATAAACAAAAGGATCATCGTTTACTGATGACAAAGTATCTGTTAATGCTATAACCATTACAGTTTTATTATAAGGCAATAAATTAACATCAACATCATATGCAGATAATTCAGTGAAATCAATCCATAATGGATCATCAACAAACATATTAACTATATCATCGCTTACTTTACGAAGATGTTTCATTCGTATTGGAACTTTTGTAGTAAATGTATCTATTTCTGTCTTAACATTTTCTTCAATCTTTAATGGCAAGTTAACAATAAATACAGTATCACTTTCCCCTAAGACAACTTTTGTTTCTAAATAATTATATTCGACTTTATATGTCAGGGATTCAAAATCTCTTAGACATTTTGGAAGTTCTTTATTCATATAATCTTGAATCTGTTGTCTCATTTCATTTTCATTAATAACTTTGCTACGATTAACATCAAAATAATAAGCAACATCACTATACTCTGTCCTTAATTTTTCAGGAGGTAAATACAAATAACCAGATTGTGATGCCATTTCATATAACAAAGGAATTGCTTTACTTTCAATACAATCTTCAACAAAGTTCTTCACTTCACTATTGTCAACAAGAGGTGTTTCTTCAATATTAGAAACACTTCTATTATAAACATACATACCAATACCAACTAATATGATTACAACAACTGCAATTACTATATATATGGAGATTTGTGCTTTACTCATATACGCACCTCCAGAAATTTTCAAACCCACTAAGAACAAAAACTTTTGAGAAATCTGTTTTTTTTCTTAAGAAATTTTTATCAACTATTTTGTAATTTTCTTTTAATTCTTTATTTTCAGAAACAATATATGTTGTTTTATTTTCCTGAAAAATGCATAATACTTCTTTAATCTTTTTTATTTTTTTCTTTTCAGGTTTTTTTATTGTAGAACTTAACACAAGGTAGCCAATAGTCTTATCATTTGAAAAATTCAAACTGCACAATATAGCATTCCCAACAATTTTCTTATTAAAAATTCCTTCTTCAATTAATTCTCTGCATTCTTTATTGATGTGGGCATAACTCTTCCCTATTGCTTTAGCTATCTGTAGAATTGTCTGTTCATTTCCTCTTTTTTTTGAGAGGAGGTCTATTATCTTAAGTTTTGTTTTCATAAAGCTCGAGCATTATCATAATTATGATAATATTACTTTTTAGACATTAGTCATATATAAAGCTTTCTATTTAGAATATAACGAAATTAGAGACTAAACTCTTAA
>CAZZGN010000122.1:0-3739 GCA_964654165.1 uncultured Methanosarcinales archaeon
CTCTTTCTTTAGCTAATGTGCTCAAGGCTCCTTTATGAAATCCTATTTGTTCATCTTTGCTTGCATCTTCATTCATTTCCATTTATTTCACCTTACCCAATTATCTATATCTTCAGCGATTTTCTTCAAATCATCCATAGTTCTATTCACATCTTTTTTTAATTCCTCTACAAGAACCCCTAGGTTTTGTTCTCTTAACTGATACCGGTTCCTATGCCCGATAACTAATCCAGAACTAATAAGCTTATTCAGATGATGTACTGCTGTCCCTCTTGTTAAATTAGCTCTTAAAGCTAACTCATCACTCGACATTCCCTCATCATTTCTTGCAGTCTTGAGCAATTCAACGAATATTCTAAAACAGCTACTATCTTTATCTCTTAGATTAAACAAACCTAAACTTCCCCCTAACCACCTTATCTCATCATTAAGATCTGTATTAGCAGGTTTTTTGCTTGTTATTATAGTTATTTTTCTATAAAAATGAACCATATTCACAGCTAATCAAAGCTTCTATATAAACCTTATCCGAAAGATTTATATACTATTTGTTCATTCTAATTACATTGTGTTGATTTAAGGTCAACAATAGGTGATTAATGTGACAGAAAAAAAGAAGAAAAAAAGCAACGAAGTTCAAGATCTAACAGATACATTAAAGAGATTACAAGCAGAATTTGAAAATTACAAGAAAAGAACAGATGCAGAAAAAACAAACATAATCAGTCTAGCTTCAAAAGATGTCATATTAAAACTTCTACCCATCATTGATAATTTTGAACTTGCTTTCAAAAATACAGAAAACAAAGAAGAATTTCACAAAGGTATGGAAATGATATATGCACAATTAATCCAAATGTTATCAGAAGAAAATGTAAAGAAAATAAATACAGAAGGAAAGTTTGATCCAAGATTCCATGAAGCGCTTATGACGGAAGAATCTGATAAAGAACCAAATACTATACTAGAAGAATTTCAAAAAGGTTATACAATTAACGAAACAGTTATCAGACATAGTAAAGTAAAAGTTGCAAGAGGTAAAAATGGTAAAAACAAAACTAACAGATGAACTAATTATTACAAAATCAACTCCAAAAGAAGAAGTACTAGCAATTGGCAGTCATTGTGATAAATCAGGCCATTGTTGTAAATTTGCAGGAGGTTTTGTTTTACATGATGATATACCAAAACTAGCCAAACATTTAAACTTAAAAGAAGATGAAATAAAAGAAAAATTTCTTAATGAACATGAAAGTTTTAACACAAAACATTTCAAACTCAAGACGAAGACTGAAGGTAAACCATATGGTCCGTGTGTATTTCTCGGCGAAAATAACTTGTGTAAAATACATGAATCAAAACCCCTTCACTGTAAAGTTGGAAGCTGCTGCCACGATGCAGGAGAACAACTTAGTATATGGTTTGCCCTCAATCACTTCGTCAACAAAGATGACCCAGAGTCGATAAGGCAATGGGCAGTTTATCTGAAAACTCATCCAACAATTCCTGGAGGGGAATTGCATAATTTGGTTCCAGATAAAGAAGAACTGAAAAAAATATTAAGCTACGAGAAACTTAAGAGGTAATGAAAATGGGAAAAATAATTGGAATAGATTTAGGAACAACTTTTTCAGCAGTGAGTGTATTAGAAGGTGGCAAGCCAATCATTATACCAAATGCTGAAGGAGAAAGAATAACACCAAGTGTAGTTGCAATCACAGAAAATGGAGAAAGACTTGTAGGAAGAGTTGCAAGAAATCAAGCAATAACAAATCCTGAGCATACTGTAAGAAGCATCAAAAGACAGATGGGTGAAGATTACAAAATAAAAATATTTGACAAGGAATATTCTCCACAAGAAATATCTGCAATGATTTTACAAAAATTAAAGACAGATGCAGAAGCTTATTTGGGTCAGAAAGTTACAGACGCTGTAATAACTGTTCCAGCATATTTTGAAGACAGTCAAAGGCAAGCAACAAAAGATGCGGGAAAAATTGCAGGTTTGAATGTTCAGAGAATCATTAACGAACCAACAGCTGCCTCTCTAGCTTATGGTTTAGACAAAGGAAAAGATCATACAATTCTTGTGTTCGATTTCGGTGGAGGAACATTTGATGTTTCGATATTAGAATTGGGAGATGGTGTCTTTGAAGTCAAAGCAACCAACGGTGACAATCGTCTTGGAGGAGATGATATAGATGAGATTCTTATTGATTGGATGGCAAAAGAATTCAAGAACAGCACAGGAGTAGATTTAAGAGAAGATAAAACAGCAGTACAAAGACTTAAAGAAGCTGCAGAAAAAGCAAAGATAGAGTTATCAACAAAAACAAGTGCAAAAATAAATATACCATTTGTTACGGCCGACTCAACAGGACCAAAGCATCTTGATACGGAATTATCTAGAGCAAAATTTGAAGACCTTATATCACCAATAATTGAAAGATTGAAAGGACCTACAGAAAAAGCTTTGAAAGACTCTAAACTTTCGAAAGATGAGATTCATAAAATCGTTCTTGTTGGAGGTTCTACAAGAATTCCTGCAGTGCAAAAACTTGTCAAAGATTTAACAGGCAAGGAAGGAGATAAATCAGTTAATCCTGATGAGGTAGTTTCGTTGGGAGCGGCTATTCAGGGTGGTATATTAGGGGGAGATGTTAAAGACATTCTTCTCTTGGATGTAACTCCTTTGAGTTTAGGAATAGAAACATTAGGTGGAGTTTTTACAAGATTAATAGAAAAAAATACAACTATTCCAACGAAGAAATCTCAAATCTTTTCGACAGCTGCAGATAATCAGCCTGCTGTGAGTGTTCATGTCATGCAGGGAGAGCGTTCAATGGCAGCTGACAACAAAACTTTGGGAAGATTTGATTTAGTTGGTATACCTCCTGCTCCAAGAGGTGTTCCGCAAATTGAAGTTACATTTGACATAGATGCAAATGGAATTGTACATGTGAGTGCAAAAGATCTGGGAACAGGAAAGGAGCAAAGCATCAAAATAACTGCATCTTCAAATCTATCTAAAGAAGAGATAGAGAAAATGAAGCAGGAAGCAGAGAAACACGCAGATGATGACAAAAAGATGAAAGAAGACGCAGAAACAATCAATCAAGCCGAAACAATTGTCTATTCAACAGAAAAAGTCTTTGAAGATATGAAAGGCAAGGTGGATGATAAAAAGCTTGAGGATGTCAAAAAGCATGTAGAGGAATTGAAAAAACTTCTTGAACCAAAAGAAAGGGATGTAGAAAAACTGAAAGCAAAGCTTGATGAAATCAACAAGAAAGTTCAAGAACTGTCAACAGAGATGTACCAGAAAGTTGCGGCAGAACAGCAAAAACAGCAAGCATCAGGAAAAAAACAGGAAGAAAAAAAAGAAAAAAAAGATGAAACTGTTGTTGATGCAGAATACAAAGTAGACAAAGACAAGAAAGAGAAGAAATAAATATCTTCTCCCTTTTATTTAGAAAATGAATCTTCCATCAGACGATGAATGCAAGTTTTTCATAGATTTTGCATACAAAATGCCTTCAAACATAGTTGCACACTCAATACAAGTCAATAAAGTGGCTGTTTTTCTTGCAAAAAGATTTAATGAAAAAAATGAAGCAGTTAACATAGATCTTGTTGACAAAGCATCAATTCTACATGATGTATTGAAAATTGTAGAAATACATAATGAAGAAACACTTTTCACACCTCCCGGCGGAGAGAAGTCCTTAAAAATTTCAGA
>CAZZGN010000123.1:0-3720 GCA_964654165.1 uncultured Methanosarcinales archaeon
ATTTCTTATACTCTTCAATTGAACAATATCTCGAAGAATCTGGTGTATTAGCTTCATCTATCAACAAAAGTTCATTATTTTCATCAAATCCAAATTCATATTTTGTATCTACAAAAATCAAATCTCTTTTTTCTGCTAATTCATCTGCTCTTTTGAATAAAGCAATTGACAATTCTTTTACTTTGGCTGCTGTTTCCTTACCCAAAAAGTCTTCAACTTCCTCATAAGTCATTGGCTCGTCATGTTCTGATTTTGTTGTTGGTGTGAACATTGGTTCTTCTAACTTTTCATATCTTAACATGCCGTCTTTCATCTTTATACCACAGATTTCTTTTTCTCCTTTTTCATAACCTGCAGCCATACTACCCCAAACATAACCTCTAACAACGCATTCAACTTTTATGTTCTTGCAATATTTTTGTATGATAACAGAAGGATGAGGGGTTGGTAGGGAAGCGTTTTTTACTATATCTTCTGTTGCTTCCATTGCTTTTTCGTTTAATAAATTAAGAATCATTCCCTTAAATGGTATTTTCCTGCTCAATACATGATCAAAAACACTAACTCTATCACTTGCAACCATAACTATTGGTGCACCAATTTCTTTCTTTGTGAAATGGACATGTCTGACCTTCCCTGCATAATGTTCTCCTAACTCAGGAAAATGGCCATCATCTAAAGTGTTATTTAAGTTATTTTTTATTATTTCTTTATAATCCATTTTGTTTCACCACATATTCAACAGCATTCTTGAAAACTTGAAAATTAGATTCAATATATTTTGGAACTTCTTTATTATTTCTTATTGCTTTATCTTTTTTCATATGGAATTCAGGTTCATTAACTGAATAAAGACCTCGTTCTGGATGAGGCATCATTCCTAAAATTCTTCCTGATTTGTCGCATATTCCTGCTATATCCTTTAAAGCACCATTTGGATTGATTGGGAAAATATTGTTTGCTGGATTTCCTTTTTCATCACAATATTTGAAAACAATTTGTTTATTACTTTCTAATTTCTTTAAAGTTTCTTCATCACAAAAGAATTTTCCTTCGCCATGAGCAATTGGGATACGAGTTAAGTTTATATTTTTTGTAAAAACGCATCTTGAATCTTCATGTTTTAAATATATCCACCTGTCTTCGTATCTATTCTGGTTATTCCATAGTAATGCATTATTTCTATTTCCATAATCAACATCTTCCAATGCAAATAATCCAAGATTAGACATTATTTGGAAACCGTTGCATACTCCGATGATAAGTTTTTTTTCAGCTATGAATCTTTGAAGAGAATGCCATAAATTATTTTTTACTTTGTTGGCGAATGCATTTCCTGAACCTGTATCGTCTCCATATGAGAACCCACCTGGAAAAAACATTATGTTGTAGTTTTTCATATCTTTCTTTTTTGATATAAGATCATTTACATGAACAATTTCAGCTTCTGCCCCTGCTTCTTCAAAAGCATGCTTACTTTCTTTTTCACAATTTATGCCGTATCCTGACATTATGATTACTTTTGGTTTCATCTTAGTTTCACTTTCTTAAAATTTGTAGCGTATGTATCATTAGGGCAAATATATTGTGTGTGCTGACATCCATTATTATAATACGTTTTTTTTTGTAAAGGGGAATTGCATTGAGGACAATCTACTGGTGTGTCCTTTTTTGAAGGAGGAACATAATTATTCCCGGGATGCTGAAGTGAAATTTCAGGTATTCTAACTTCTGTTAAATTCATTTTAATAACCTCCAAACCTCTTCTTGTAGTTTTCTTCTAATTCATCAATGTTTATTTCTATTACATCATTAATTATCAATTTTTTTCCTATTACTTCTCCAATTTCTTCTATTTTGAAATCTTCCAACTTTTTTTCAAAGATTTCTTTTTTATCTTTGTGGACAGTTACAATAAAACGTGATTGAGATTTGGAATATAATTCTTTTTCAATTGGTAGTTCTGATTTTAGATTTATTTTTGCCCCTAATTGTCCAGCAATTGACATTTTTGCTAAAGTTATTGCAATTCCTCCATTCGCTATTGAAGAACATGAACTAAACATATTTTTGTTTTGTAAAGAATACATCGTCTCATATAATTTTCTTGCTTCTTCTGCATTTACTTTAGGAGAATTTTTTCCAAGTTCTTCATATAAATGATATAATTCGCTTCCACCAAGTTCATCTTTCGTTTCTCCGATAATGTAAATTAAATCTCCTTCTTTTTTGAAATCAATTGTGCATGTGTTGTTTATATCTTCTATAACGCTAGTAGAAGAAATCATCAAGGTTGGAGGAACTGAGATTTTTATTTCATTATTTTCCTTGTCAAATCCTTTAAAATCATTGAACATGCTGTCTTTTCCTGAGATCAAAGGAGTTAAGTAAACAGTTGAGTAATCATAACAAGCTTGTGCTGTTTCTTTTAATTGGGATAAACGTTCAGGTTCTTCTGAAGAGCACCAGCAAAAGTTATCCATCAAGGCCATATGGTTAACATTTCCACCAACAGCAACTGAGTTTCTTATTGCTGTATCTATGCAACATGCAGCCATATCGTAGCAATTAATGTGGCTAAGTCTTGGAAGAACAACCTGCGACATTACAACTCCTTTGTTTGAATTGAGTAAAGGTCGTATGACAGATGCATTTCCATTAACTCTCCCCTTACCTTGTAAAGGTTTTATTATAGAATTGTTTTGAACTTCGTGATCGTATTGTCTAGATATAAATTCGAAGGAACAATTATTGTGATTTGCTAAAACTTTTAGTAAGGTTTCGTTATGGTTTTCAATTTTTATTTCAGGTTCTTTTGTGTTATATGGATAAGGTTTTGTAATTAGTTGTTTTTCAGGCAGACCATCATGTAAAAAGTTCATTTCAATATTGAATATTTCTTTTCCTTTGTATTTGATGATTGCTTTATTACCATTGTTGAATTTTCCTATAACTGTTGATTCAACGCCTCTCTCTTTCATTAATTCCTGGAATTCCTCTAATTTATCGTCAGGGATTGAGAGAGTCATTCTTTCCTGGCTTTCAGAAATCCATATTTCCCAAGGTTGTAAGCCTGGATATTTTAAAGGAACTTTGTCAAGTTCTAGTACAAATCCACCACATTGCTCTGCCATCTCTCCAACACTGGAAGATAATCCTCCAGCACCATTATCGGTAATGCTATTATACAAACTTCGGTCTCTGGCTTCTTTTATTACTGCATCACTTACTTTCTTCTGTGTTATAGGATCTCCTATTTGTACAGCAGTTGCAGGACTTCCAGAAGTTAATGCTTCTGATGAGAATGTTGCACCATGAATTCCATCTTTTCCAACCTTGCCCCCAATCATGACAATATTATCATTATTTTGTGCTGCTTTTTCATGTCCTAAACGCCCGTCTTCTAATTTTCTTGGCATTAAACCAATAGTCCCAACAAAAATTAACGGCTTTCCTTTGTAATCATCATCAAAATAAACATATCCTGTAGGTGTAGGTATACCTGAACAATTTCCCCCTACATTGACTCCATCGATAACACCGTCCATTATTCTTCTTGGTAGTAGAACAGGATTTGTTTTGTTTTTTCCACGGTAGATTATTTCTTTATCTTCTGGATAGCCTAAACAAAACCCATATTTATTTGCTATTGGCAATGCACCTAAACCAAAACCCATTGTATCTCTATTAACTCCACCAATTCCTGTTATTGCTCCTCCG
>CAZZGN010000124.1:0-3483 GCA_964654165.1 uncultured Methanosarcinales archaeon
TGAACTGAAATAGTTTCATCTTCCAATGATACCCAAGTTTCTTTTGAAGATTCATCAAGAAGGTATGTATTTGATACAAAAACCTCGTTATGTAATTGAACAGGTATAGCTGATGTCACACCTTCACAAAATGAGTAAGGTTTTACTCTGTCAAAAGTAGGTGTAAAAGAATCTCCTTCTTTGACATATTCTCCAAATCCAAGAGAATAATTAAATTTTCTGTCTATGTCTAAGTAAAAAGGAAGTTTTGCCTTCATTCCACTTTTTTCCGCTGTAGAAGTAAATGACCCTTCATAATTTCCATACTTTTCACATGGCATTGTTATAAGGGCAACAACATGTGCTTTATCTGATGGAAGAAGCATTACTGGATTTTCTGAGAATGAAATATATCCTCCTGAAATTTCTTCCACATCCAATGAATAAACTTCTGTTCTTAGACCTATGTTAGTTAGTTCGAGATCATATCTTGTTATACTACATGGTTCGTTAGAAAAGCTATTTCCAAAAAGAAATTCAAATTTATTATTATTGCAGTTTATGACATCAATGTGTTGAGGAATAATTTTCTTAATTCCTGTGTTTGTTTCTACAACAATGTTAACATCTAAAGACGCGGAATCACAAGGAAGTTCTATAAAATTCTTAATCTGTCTTGTTTCTCCTGGTTTGAGTATCATAAAAGTGTCTGAAAGTACATAATAATCTTTGCCATTACCTTCAACACTAATTGTAAATCCACTCACAAAAGAACCTGTATTGGATAAGGTTATTGTATCCTCTAATGTTGAACAGACACATGCGTCTACATTAGAGAACTGAGAAAATGTTGTGAAGTCTTCTGTAATCTGTGCTGATGAAACCATCGAAAATAAGAACAACAGTACTACAACAAGAGATATCATAAATGTTTTTTTACCCACCATGGTTGTGACCTTTTTGTTACTATTTTGGAATGAAAACTGATATATAAAGGTTTCGGTGGAAATAGGCATGGAATAGAGAATTAATGCTTTCCTGCCTGATTATGTATAATGCTGGTTTTTTGAACAAATTCAGGATTTGAGGGATATATGTTTTTCATTTTACATTAATTAAGATAAAAAAATTTATATATTATGTACATATCCCTCAAAAAAGAATGAACGCGACTCCAGAAATTGATTTAAGTAATAAATTCACACCAATAGACCTCAATGAATTATCTGAGGGTCTTGGACAAAGAATCCTAAGTAATCTTTCTGATACTATTTCAGCATCCCATGAGCATGCAAAAAATATGTGTGCAAGAATAGAAGAGTTAAAAGAAGTTGGATTAACACCAGAAGAGGTCTATATCGACATAGGTCCCAGAAAAGGAGTTCTTTTATCTGAACATTATAAAATCATGGAAGAAAATATAACTAATTATATGATTGTTGAATCTCGTTTTTAAAAACTTCTCTTAAATTCGTTTATAAATTCTTTTATTGGAAGGTGTTGTGAGAAAACATACATAAGCGCTCTCACTAGTGTTAAAAATACTAAAATTGTTAGAAATAAGTAAATTAAGTCTATTGGATGTGCATCTAAGGTAAAAAAAGAGATTGCCGCTGTTAAAGCCGGAGGGTGGAAGGAATCTGTTAAATACATTAATATTGCAACTGTAAAAATCAAAATTGCTGAATTTATAGATAATGAAAGAGGCAATATCTTATTGAAAAGAAACAAGAGAAATGTTATTATTATTGAGATTATATATGAAATCATCGTTGTGTGTAATTTAGTGAGATGATGAGCATGACTATTTGTTAGTATAGCAGCAGATCCACCAACACTTGCAAAAAGGATTATATTTTCTAATGTGGCCTCAAACAAAAAGAAAATAAATCCTATCATAACTGCAGCTATTAATGATGGGACGAAATGACTGTGCCACAAACGTCTTTCTTTCTTCATGAACTTCTTTGAAAACATATGTTTATTTGGGGGTTCTTTATATATAAAGTTTACTTTAGTTAAGTATAAATAAGATTTTTCTATACCCTGTAACTAATGGCAGAATCAATATCAATCAGAGAAATTATTAAAAAAGAGTTTCCTAACCTCTTTAAAACCCCTAAAGATAGTCGTTTGATAGATATTTCACATGAGATATATAAAGTTCGCAGTGAATTTGGAAAATTCATTTCTGGTATAAGGGGTTATAAAGAACAAAAAGATGAAAAATTAGCAATTAAATCTTATACACGTTATTTGTATGATGCAAGGAAACTTTTTGAAGAGGCTAATCCAGAATATTTTTCAGAAGAGATTAAATTTGCCAGTAAAGAAATATCATTTTGGATTGATAAGATATAAATAATTTTTTTCGGAAAAGGATAATAATAAAAATAAGAAACTAATACCTCACTAAATGAATAATGCGACACGTATGGAAGATAGTAGATACCATGAGGAGATTAGTTTTCTATTAGATAATCCTAATCTTGCTAAGGAAGTGATTAATGATGCAAAATTATTAAGACCGAATTGTGCAGGTGTTTTCAGCTGGATTGTAGGTATAGACCAAATACTAAGTGATATAAGTAAAAAAGAGGTCATTGAACATGCACAAAAAGAATATGGAGTTGAATTATCCAACAAAAAGTTTTTTCCATGTGTAGATGGACCAGGTTATGCAGGATTTTTTCTAATAGATTATTATTTGAAGAATAATGTGCACACTACTAGTTCACCAACTCAAGATGTAATTGTCACTATTTTAGAGCCATTAGGTTGTATTGATAATCACCTAGGAACTGCACACATAGGTATTTGTTTTGGAACGAACAATAATGGAGATATTATTATATTTGATCTTGATGCGAATAATCTAAAATTTGGATTTAGAGAGATCAATCCTTATTATGGATTCAGAGAAAAAGAAAATGTACAACTATATGAATTCAAAAAATAAAAAATTATTTTCTTTTACTTAATGTATGATCAAGCATAAGCAGAGCTTGCTTTGATGTTCCGACCATCTTAAGCTTTTCTACAATGGTCAAAGCATTTGATTCTTCTTCAACTTGTTCATCAACATACCAATTCAAAAGGGTACGCGCTGCATGATCCTTTTCTTTTGTAGAAATGTCTACGAGTTCATTTATTTTCTTTGTAATAAATTGTTCATGCTTGTAAGCTTCTTCAAATGCATTCAACGGAGACTTCCATTTGACTGGTGGCTTTGATAGTTCTGAGAAAATAGTCCTATTCCCTCTTTCAGTAATATGCTTAAATAATTTCATCGCATGCTCATGTTCCTCTTCTGCCTGCTTGTTCATCCATGTGGCCATACCTGGCAAGTTTTCTTCTTCAAAATAAGCAGCCATTGCATAATAAATGTATTCTGACTCTAATTCATTCCTAATTTGGTTATTGAATGCTTTTTCAACTTTAGTGTTCATTTTCATTTTATTCACCTTTGTATAATTCATTTACTTTAGACCAGTTTATTACATT
>CAZZGN010000125.1:0-3483 GCA_964654165.1 uncultured Methanosarcinales archaeon
AAATGTTAAATGAATTTTTAATCAATCTGTCTTTGCCTCTACGGATAATAGCATATATTGTAGGTATTATTATTTGGTCATGGTTTATATTTGTTTATCCAAAAAAAGAAATCAAAAATATTGGCGAAAATGATACCAAAAAGAAAGTTTATGTTACTAGTTATAATCAATCCGGAGGAATAACTGCAAATAAAATAGATGTTTCCGTTAATTCCCCCAAAGAATTTACGTTTGAGAAATTTAAGAATCAGGATTTAAATAAAAGAGTTAAAGTTTTCTCGTACCCTGGTTTCTCTAATGAAAGAGCTATAATATTTTTTGAATTAGAGAATGTTCCAGAAAAAAATAGTGTAGAGGTATCAAATGAACGCGGGGTTTTTAGTCCAGCCACTTTAGTTATCGAAAATAATATAATCGCTTTAAAAGGCATTGGCTCCCCAGATCACGTTTTTAATGATACCATTAAATTCTTTGTTATTAAGTATATCCCAGCCCATTTTGTTAGCCAAAAATTATATACCGTGGAAAATATGGAATATCAAATAATTAATAAGGATGATTTTAGTTATACATTTAATCTAAAAGATAGCAAAAAAGAAAAAAGTCTTGGAAAATCTCAATAATAAACAAAAGATAAAAGACAATTCCTTAAAAGCAATAGATGAATATAGTTACTAATATTTGGATGGGGACTAAGAGAAATTAGCCTGTTTTAAGCAAAAGAATTAAGTATTGCGATTGAAGGGAGTTCTGAGTATTTTCGAATGGTCATCATGGAGTTTTTATATATAAAATTAGTGGTAAAAAAAGGGATAAAAATATGATTGGGAAAATTGAAAGAGTTCCATTGAGGGAAGTTTGGAGAAATGAGGCTAAAGATTTTACCTCTTGGTTGTACGAAAACTTAGAAGTTTTAGGTGAAGAGTTGGATATGGATTTGACAGCGGATGAGAAAGAAAAGAATGTTGGTTCTTTTTCTGCGGATATTACGGCAGAGGATGGATCAGGACAAAAAGTTCTTATAGAAAACCAGCTTGAAAAAACTGACCATGATCATCTTGGAAAAATGCTTACCTATGTGTCGAATCTTGAAGCCAAAACAGCTATATGGATTTCTAGTAAACCACGCCCTGAACATGAGACTGCAATACAATGGTTGAATGAAACAGGGAGTGATGTTTGTTTTTATTTAGTCAAGATTGAGGCCTATCGTATTGGAAACTCTGAACCAGCTGCCAAATTTACTGTGATAACAGGTCCTAGTGAAAAGACTGAGATTGTGGGTGAAGAAAAGAAAGAACTTGCTGGGAGGCATAAAAAGAGGCATGAATTTTGGAAAACTTTATTAGAAAAAAGCAAGAAGAAAACATCTCTTCATGCCAATATATCACCATCAATATATTCATGGATTGGTGCTGGTTCTGGAAAAAGAGGATTAGGATTTAATTATGCGATAACGTACAAACATGGACAAGTTGAGTTATATATTGATCGCGGGAAAGAAAACAACGAAGAAAATAAGAAGATATTTGATGAACTTTATTCCCAGAAAAATGAAATCGAAAATGATTTCGGAGGCAAACTTAAATGGGAGCGACTTGATGATAGAAGAGCCTCTCGTATTAGCAAAAGATTTGACTATGCAGGATTAAATGATAAGGAAGAATGGGATAAATTGCAAGACGATATGATTGAAGGAATGATTAGGCTAGAAAAATCCTTAAGGAAGCACATTAAGAGTTTAAAACTGTGAGAATTAGAGTTGCCGAAAACAGATAATCAAGGAGAAGAAGGAGTTTGGATTTGCTAGAAAGAAATCAATGAACCTGCATTTGACTCATATGAACTTATGCAAGATGAAAGAAAAATTGTATTGGGAAGATGATGAATGTACCTTGGATTATAGAAGAACCGACAAAAATAAAACATGATTTACTTAAACAATATATTGCGGTTTGGATGAAAATATTATTTAGTGCAAGCAAGAATTATGGTAAATCACAACTTGTTACCTATTTTGATGGATTTTGTGGTCCCGGCGAATATTATTGTGACACTACAAAAACTTCTAAATGCGCAGGTTCTCCTGTTTTGGTTGCAAATATCGCGAATGATTTAATCGTAGATGATAAGCAAAGAAAAGTTGTTATATTCTGCATAGATAAGGATAAAGAATGTGTCAAGTCCTTGCGGAATATTCTTAACAGAATTAATACTAATAACCAATATTGGCAAGTGCATCAGGGTGATTTTGAGCAACGAATTAATGCAATATTAGATGAAATTGATACGAATGCTATTAAAAATTATCCCATGTTCTTTTTTGTAGATCCGTTTGGATATTCGGGCTTTTCAATGCAAACATTGAAAAGAATCTTGTCCTATCCAAGGAGCGAAATTTTTATAAACTATATGGTTTACGATGTAGTTCGGTTTTGGGAGCAAGGTCATGCAGAACAATCTATGTTGGATTTGTTTGGTACTGATGAATATAAAGATGTAGAAAAAACACAAAATGCTGAACAACGCCAGCTATTCTTTATAAATTTATATTGCAAAAATCTTCAAAAGATAGGAAAATCGAAGTATGTTATGCCTTTTCGAATTAATACTCCTGGGCAAGGGATTCGTCCTCGCTATTATCTTATTCATGCATCGCAGCATTTTAAAGCATTAGAAGTTATGAAAGATAACATGGCACGAGTTAGCGATGTTGAATATCGTTTTGAAGCTATTGGCGTTAAGACTGCGCAAATGTCATTGTTTGAGGATCCGGAAAGAATCAATCTTCGTAATCGCATTAAAGACTATTGCAAAGAGCAAGAAACCATTGTTTATGATGATATTGAAGAATGGGCATATGTAAATACAAATGGTATTAAAAAAACAATAAAAGAGGCCTTGATGCGATTGGAGAATGAAGGTTTGATTGAAATGCAAAGAAAACCAAAACAAAGAAATAATACTGTCACTAAAGGTGCTCTAATTAAATTCATAGGAGTGTAATTATGGCGGCACAATCGAAAATTGAATGGACGGAATCAACATGGAATCCGGTGACTGGATGTACAAAGATTAGTTCGGGTTGTAAGAATTGCTACGCTGAACGAATGGCAAAAAGGTTGCAGGCTATGGGACAAGTAAACTATCGCAATGGTTTTGAGTTGATGTGCCATGAGCATGTGCTTGAATTACCGCTTAAATGGAAGAAGCCTCAAACCATTTTTGTAAATTCAATGAGTGATCTTTTTCATCGCAAGGTATCAAAAGCTTTCATCAAGAAGGTTTTTGATGTTATGAATAGAGCGTCTATTCACACGTTTCAGATCCTAACCAAAAGAGCGGATCGCTTGGCAGAGTTAAGTGATGAATTGACGTGGGGAAAAAACATTTGGATGGGTGTTAGCGTTGAGAACGCTAAGTGTAAGGATCGGATAGATTGCTTAAGGTATACAGAGGCGAATGTAAAGTTTATTTCATTTG
>CAZZGN010000126.1:0-3305 GCA_964654165.1 uncultured Methanosarcinales archaeon
TAAAAATAAGATTCTCTATTTTTTCATTAACAAGATTTATCTTTATAAATCTCCACAAAAGTTTTGCAACCCAGTTTCCAGGCACTACCTTTACATGATTTATATATTTAGGTATTCCTGGAATTTCCACTGATCCTTTATCTTTTTTATTTACCATTTTCCTTCTCCAAATATTCTATTTGTGAATCCAGCCTGTTAATCTCAGCTTCCAAAATAGTTTTCTGTAACTTCAACCCTTTCAAAAATCTCTTCTTAGTACCAATCTCAATACCAAATACCTCATAAATCTGGTCCATAAAGAACGCCTCCATCTGCCTAAGTTCTTTTTCCTGTTCCCTAATTGCTGCCTTCATTTTTCTTCTTCTCCACTTCCTGGCATGTAAAACATAAAGGCTTACCATACATCTTGATACTATATTCAGATACATTCTCCTTAATTGCAGCATTACACTCTGCACAAACTAAAGGATCAACATCTTCAACAGATTCTTCTTCAATATCATCCTTAGAATATGTGTTCTCTTTGTTCAACACTTTCTTAGATCCTTCACTTGGAAGATCTTCCCCTTTGTAAACATAAAGGCCAAGTCCATGCATTGCAATTGCTTTAGTGAAAGCCCTCTGAATTGCTTTATTAATATCAAAAGTAGTATAAGCTTTTACAGTCAATTCTTTTTGTCCCATCTGAACTTTATATTCTTCTTTCTTCATTGCCTGATTATTGTAGTCCATCACAGGAAGCCAAACCTCATGATTAATAGCATTTATCTTCACTCCAACCTTAACCATTGCTCCTGCTTCTGATTCAAAATATGGGAATCCTTCAGAATTCTCTGCAACAACATACGTTGATTTTTGATAGTTTTCTTTAACTTTAGCCCATGCTTCAGCCCAACTAATATAATTCTGATTATTCTTTTTTTGAGTTTCACACTTAATCTCTGATAATTCTTTAAAATAATTCTTTGCTTCTGGCATTTTTCAGTCCTCCAACTTAATTTTAAGCAAGTCTATTATCATACGATAACACTTCATCCTTACCTGAAGATCAGAAACCTTTATCCTCAACTCTTCAATATCAGCTTGACTATCCTCAACCTCAATATTAATCACAGGATACTCAGCATGATCCTTCAATCTATTATTCAACTCAAAATCTTTAGCATCTTTAGTTGGATACCTTGGTTTAAGTTCACCCATTTCTTCTCTAACAGATTTAGTAACATCTCCCTTAATCCCAACATACTCACTATCTTTCTGGATCCGATTCAATACTTCAGTATCAATAACCTTAACCCCTTTAAACAAAGGTTTTTCATCATCACCAACTTCTTTTGAAACATCAGTATATATCCTTGCCTTAATATTCTTGATCTCACTATCAGCTTTCAGTCTCCTATCAACCTCTAACTTAATAGACATCTCATTAGGAAACTTCAAACCACCACCCTCTGTTTCATTACAGATATTCCTATAAATCTCTTGTTGTATCTCATTAAGCTTTTCTTTTTGAGAAAATATCTTTCTTTGTTTTGCCAAAATCTTATTCTCATAAAGATTAAGTTCTTTAGGAATGTTTTGTAATTCATCAATAATCTCTTGCATTTCCATTTCAATCAACTCCTTCCATATATCCTGATGCGCAACATCCAGAATTATTTTCAATAACTTCTAAACCATATTTTGCACATATTAATTCAATTTCTTTTTCTGCTACTTCTCCTAATTCTACAGGTTTTACTTGACCTTGAATTTTCATTGCTACTGTATGAAATACTCCCATCTTAATCTTCTCTTTCACTTTTTTTTATACATTCTATTGCCATTTTTAATGCAATTTTAACTGCTTCAGAATCTTTTTCTACTTTTTTTATTTTATCTAAAGTTTCTTTTGTTAATTTAGTATCTTTCTCTAATATAACCAATCTTTTTTCAAAATCTTTAATTAAGTTTTCTTTAAGTTTTCCCATTTTCATCACTCCTTCTTACTAATTTCTTTTATTTTGTCTGCAACTATCTTTTCTACTTCTTTCACATCCAGATCATTAACAACCTTAGATTCAACTTCATTAAAACGAGTAGATAATCCCCCAATCATTGCTTTCACATTTTCGATATCAATTCCTAACTGTTTGATTGCAATTTGGTTTGTGTTTGTGCATTGTAGATTTATTGTTGTTATTTTTATAACATTATCATAATCTTCTTCTAATTGACTAATTCTTTTTTCCATTTGAATCATCTCCTTTTCAGATGTATTTCTAAAACTTCACTATCTGGCCTGTCCCTTATTGTAAGCTCAAACTTGTCTTTGTTTCGATTATACCAAGCTGATGTTGTGCTTGGATGTTTACCTATTTGTTTTCCTATTTCAGTACAATTTGGTATCCAGTTCTTTGGATCCAAAAAAGCTTCAAGCATTGTTTTCTTTTCTACCATTTTTAACCTCCGTTAATGCAATCAAATATTCAAATGCCCCTGGATAATCTAAGTTACCACCTACATTAAATTTAAACAATATCTGATTTAATAATATTAATTCTAAAATCTTTTTTTTACTCAACTTCTTTATTTTTTGCTGCATAAATGTAACAATTTTTCCAGCATCAGTTTCATCCATTCATACCACCATCTTAATTATTAAAATAATTATAATTATAATCAAAATTCCTTTGATCAATATTTGCCAATCTACTGAATCCATTTGTATCATCTCCTAACTGGTGGATCCCCACCAATCACATATATTACAAACAAGGCAAGGACAATCTTCTCCGCAATCCCTAAATGATCCTTCAGAAGTTGATTCACCACACCAAGGACATGGTTGTGTTTCAGACATTTCTACCATACTCCATTAAATAATAAGTCTTGCTGTTCTTGTGTTAGATCTTCATATCCTTTTAGTTTAGTTTTGTTTGATTTCATTGTGTTTGCCCTCCCTGTTTCCAGGTAATAAATATACTATATACATACTTATATATAAATGTTTCTATTATTTAGCTATATGTTAGGATAAAATAAGAATATCCTACCTATTTTAGCATATAATTTCCTGTGGCTTATCTGGTGCGGAATCCATAAGTAATTGATACTCAGCTAACTTTGCAGCATGCATCTTTGCCTTAGCCCTGAAAAATTCGAAATCAGAAATCACAACAGATCTTGCCAATATATTCATAAATTGGCTAACAGAAATCTTTGCTTTCCTGCATTTTGTTTCTAATGCTTCCAGAACATCTATATCAAAATTTATTGTTTTTACTTTTTTACAAAGCATTGCTTTGATAGGTTTTCCAACTTCT
>CAZZGN010000127.1:0-3274 GCA_964654165.1 uncultured Methanosarcinales archaeon
CATTTCAGAAGCGCCTATCACATCCGTTAAAAACGTGCTGTCGATAAGACCACTGGTATCAAGATTAATGATCTTTCCAGCATCAGCAGCACCGGCGCTTGAAGCAATGCCCGCAGTTACTTCGTCAAGAAGATCGTCCATTTCAGACGTTTTATATGCTGATGTGGCTGCACAAAGTTGGGATGCAGTTAAAAGTAAAATACAAACTACAGCAAGAATTATTTTTTTCATATCATTCTCCAACCGAATATTCCCAAAAAACCTTTATTTTTCCTGCCGTTAAAGCTGCCGTACCGATAGTCAGAACAACATCCCTTACAGCCGTTGTTTGGGTCGTGAAGTTAGTTGCCGTTCCGTCCGGTGTTCCATCGTGCCAACCAGGGTTCCAGATAGCATTGTCATAAGCGGTAGCAGTATAAATTCCGTTGGCATCGTTTGTCGCAACCCCAAGGGCTATGGTAGCTGATCCCCCGCTTGTCGGGTCTGTGATGCTTTCATACCAAGCATTTGTTATTATGGTATTATCAAAAAGTGTTCCAAGAACATGATCTCCGGTAGCACCACCGTTTACAGCAAAGTCATAAACTCCCCACGATTTTCCAGTGTGAGCGCCGAGGCTATGTTCTTCATAAGGAACGACAGCAATCCATGCTAAATACCACTCCTGGTTTACTGTAGGCGCTCCAACCCTGACCCATATCTTATGCCCCTTGGTAAGTCCCGATAAGTCTGCATCGAAGTGAATCACTGACCATGAGGCAGTTACAATCAAGTCAGCATCGTCTATCTCTACTTCATTAACATCTATATTCCAGTTCTGTGTCGTAGCAGATGTTTTCGTTTTCACCATTGCATAAATACGAACTTTACCCTCTGGAATTTGATAACCGAGATCCAATCCAACGCGCCCTATTTCTTCAAAATAATACTGTCCACCGGGGGATATCATTGTAGCATATTCGCCCGACCCTCCAACCGTTGAACTTTTTGTTATTGCCGGCTGAGTAGATGGAGCTATCCAAAAGATATCGGAAGGGATAAAGAACATGTCTTCATTCCCATAGTACGGAGTTGATGGAGAGCTTTGCGAAAAATGACTTGTTTGTGCGAGCGCCGGGTATGTCATTCTTGAAGCATTTTGACAGACCGCCCTTGAACTCGCCTTGTTTGTGCTACTAAGTGCGGCATCATTCATGCTGATTCTATTACCTATACCGCTATCAGTAAACCAATCCCGACCATTATAATTTGATACGATATTTTTAAATTCGTTATTACCTCCTGTAACAATAAGAGTGACTTTGGTGGTTTCGTTATTAATCCGCATATTTTCAACGACACAATAATCAGCATCCCATGTGTAATATTGACCATTTCCCGCAGTATTTAATAGAATACCACCAACAAAATGATGATCCCTTCCTTCGATAACACCTATTTCGGTGGCAGCACTAGTATTTCCTATCTCCTGATAAAGATTTCTGACATTCCAAAAAAAGGTGTCATCTCTTACGGCTGAAGTAACTCTTAAAATGTTAATACCTTTATCAGTTAAAGCATCGCCGTAAACCTGCATATTGTTTATTGAACTGTTGAACGAGTTGTAAATTCTAAGAGGATTTTCGCATTCAATTAAACAATCTCTAAACCTTAAAACATCGGGAGCATATTCAAGATCAGTGACATTTGATGTTGGGTAGTCTCCCCAAAAACCATACTCACACCTAGCAAGAGTAAGTTGGTCAAAGGTTACGTCATAGATAAGCCCCTGTTGATAAATAGCTATTGAATTGTTCTTACCATTTGCATCAAAAGACTTGCCTATAATTGCAACATTCTGAAACCTCGCTCTCGCAAATGTGAAATTATATTCCGAATATTCTGAATTAACGTCACCATCTAAATGCTCTAATGCTATGCCAGCATTTCCACCACCACCCCTGTTTGCAAAAGAGGCCGCAGCGTCCGTGGTGTCATCTACTACAATGATAAGATCCCGAATTATAGATCCCCTCGTAAAAACGCTGGTTCCGGCATTGTCATCAACAGAATAATACAAAACATCTTCGCTATCTTTTCCAAGAATTACGCTTGAATCATCGCTAAATTCTGTATAATTTTCATACCCACCACTCCCAGGCATCCCGATTAAAGATTGGCCTTGATACGTTAATGTTCCGGTATAATATACCCCAGGAGGAAAGAATACGGGCGTTTTGTTCGTGTATGCCGCAGTAAGGGCCGCTTGTAATGCGGTGGTGTCATCGGTTGTTCCATCTCCGGTAGCCCCGTAATCCTTGACATTCTCAACATAATCGCCCATCAGATGAGGCAACTTTGTCATTGTTATGGAATACCCACTGCTTGCGGTTCTGCTAAAGGTTTTGGTTGAACCTTCTTCCCATGAAATATCCTGCTTGCCAATCAACCCCTTTGTGATAGATCCCGCAAAACACAACGAAACAGCAAGAATTGAAATTGCCAATATAAACAAAAAACCCTTTTTCATTTTAAGTCCCTCTCTTGTTTGAAGTATATTCTATCCACCAATCTATGATATGGAGTGGTCCGGTACATTCCCCGGCCCCACCAAGATTGGCAACTATTTTAATTATAACCGCATCCCCTGCGGCTATCGGGTAGGTTGCGTGATTATAGTCGATTGTTCCGCTTACAAGATTAGCCTTGTTTATGGCCTGATCACCGCCCGTAAGGTTCAAAGCCAAAGCAACTGCTTGACCGGCATCGGCGTTTGTCTCTCCGTCTGCAACACCGTGAATCGTGCAAGTAAAGCTGATATCATCGCCATCGTCCTCGGCTATCTGGTTCTGAATCGTGGCCTTTAAGGTTAAATTACTCGCAGCGTCCCAATCCAAAGGCACATGAAATTTAGCATATGCAGTTTCGGCATCTGCGTTAAAATCTATTGAAGTTGCGCCCGTAATGGCCGATACCGTGGAAGTTCCCCCGCCTGTAGCAATCGGCAAGTCGATATGTTTTGTTGCATCGGTAAGTTGAAGACCGTCAGCATCGGTTTCTAATCCACCGGCTGATTTAATCTTTATGGCTGTGCCGCCAGAAGCGGTTTCAAGTCCTCCTGTGCTGTTGACCTTAACTGCAACTTCGTTGGATGCTTTTTCAAGTCCACCTGTGGAGCTTAATGCAAGAGAAAGAATGTCGTCATCGCCAATAGTGAACACATCCCCAACGCTTGCACCGCCTATGCGCTCCTGGTAAAGCTCTGACACCATAAGAAACATCTGCTCGATTTTCT
>CAZZGN010000128.1:0-3217 GCA_964654165.1 uncultured Methanosarcinales archaeon
AAAAGAGCAAAAGAGATGGATAATGTGATTGTTGAAGGTAGAACACAATTTCATTTCCTTCCAGAATCTATTAAGATTTATCTAAGAGTAAATTTATCTGAAGGTGCAAGAAGAATATGGGAACAGATAAAAGATAATAAAGAAAAAGAAGAACGTAATGAAAATGAAGTAAATTCTTTGGAAGAAATGGAAGAAAATTTGAAAAAAAGAATGGAAAATGACACTGAGAGATATATGAAATATTACGGCTTTGATTGTTATGATGAAAAACACTATGATTTAATCATAGATACAACTTCCATTACTGTAGAGGGAGTTGCTGAGAAGATAGTTGAATTTGCAGAAAGATTTAAATAATAAAGAATAAAGATTAGTTCTGAGGTGCTTTCAAAATGATTGATGATACAAGAGGATGGTTAAGCCTTTTCTTAGGTATAATTGCTGCTGCTTTCGGTGCAATTCCTTTACTTTTTGATTTTGGAGTTATTGGATTTAATCTGCCGTTCAGCATATTAGGGAATATATTATCTGCATTGCTTATACTTGGAGCAGTATTCTTGTTTATTGACTCTGCACATGAAGACCATTTGCAATGGGTTAGTATTATAATTGGAATAGTATTGCTTGTATTTGGAGCCGTTCCATTATTAGCTATGTTTGGAGTAATTCCTGACTTTTTATCTGAAATACTAGCGGTTTCGATAATAAGAAACATAATGCTCGTTGTAGCAGGTGTGTTCCTTATGCTAGGATCTGGGGATTAATTTCCTCTTTTTCTTTTACACTATCTCCAATTCCTTGTCCTATAGAATAAAAACTATCAGAAGAGATCATAAAAAAAGAATCGAATAAAGACCTTCTGTATTCATAAGTAACGAGATCTACTGTTATGTTAAGCTTTTTTTCAATATAATCTATAGCTTCGTTTTTTCCACCTAATTCATCCACCAACCCCATATCTTTTGCTTCGCTTCCCAAAAACCAAAGACCTGTTGCCAACTTTTCAACTTCTTTGTAAGATAAGTTTCTATTAACGGCTATTTCTTCAATGAAAAAATCATGGATTAAGTTAATTCTCTTCTGAACTTGATATCGTTCTTCAGGTGTTAATTCTTTAAATGGTGAACCTATACCTTTGTATTTCCCTGCTTTTATCAAATTGTATGTTACGTTATTATCTTCGAGAAATCCTGAAAGATCAAACATAGAAGAATATACACCAATGCTTCCAGTGATAGACATTCTGTTTGCGATAATGTGATCAGATGCTGAAGCAATCCAGTATGCTCCTGAAGCACCAAGTTCCCTTATGACAGAGATAGTTGTTTTGTTTGTATTTTTAACTGCTTGAGCAATTTCATCTGAAGCAACAGGACTTCCACCACCAGAATTTATGTCCAGTAAAATTGCTTTTATCTCTGGATTTTTATCCGCTTCTTCAATCAAAGAAACGATTACTGTTGAAGAAGCTGATTGACTTGATATTAATTGTTCAGATTCACTAATCGTTATTGGACCGTTGATTTTTATTACGGCTACATTGCCATCGTCCATATTTGGAGTAATAAATAAGCCCAATATACCTGCAACTATAAAACTCAAAACACAGAATATCACTAAGACGGAGATTATGACAATCCACTTACCCATATTTGATTTTTCTTTTTTCATTTTACATCACATATTTTTGCACTGTTTTTAATCCTGCAACTCTTTCTGAAAATCTTTTCCCATAAAAAAACATGTAAGCTGGATCAGCAAACCACAATATAAAAAAAGGGAAAAAAGGAAGTATGAATAGGTTGCTTATTATGAACTGCCATAATTTTGGATCTTTCTTTTCCGACTGAACATATATCCCCACTAACATATGACCGAGAGTTTGTGAAAATTTCCATTCCATAACGGCAAAATAAAGCAAGCTTAAAACAGATATGAAAAAGAGGATTGTTGTAAGGCTGCCTAATGCCTCGGGATTACTCTCAACCATTGATAAAGCTTCTTTCCATGAGGGATTTCCAAGAATTTTCAGAATCATTGATTGGAATGGGCGGATAATAAAGTTGATTAATAATAAATCAAATATGAAAGCTAGAATTCTTTTGACGATTGAAGCCGTACCTAAGAATTGTTTTGTCATTTGAAGGGGGTTAGAAGGATGATATAAAAAATTATGCCTTTATCTCTACATTCTTTCCTAAAGATTGACCTGGCATTCCTTTTTCAAATATAACTCTCACAGCACCTTTGTTGCCGTGAGCAGAAGCAATTTTACCGTTGATAACATTACCAGTTGCAGTTTTGAATGTTACTTCTTTTCCAACAAGTTTCTCTGCAGAATCTCTTTTTTCTACTTTTTCAACTGTAATAATCATATGGTTGTCATATTGGTGATGGCGTCCCATTCTAAAATTAACAATTGTTCCTTTCATGGTTGATTGGGATTTGATGGAGATTTAAAAAGGTTTTGGTTATCATAATATGATAAGTCCAAGTAGGAATGAAGCTAAATTACATATTAGTGATAGAAAGAATGCCCTCTTTAAGCTTAAGTTAAGCCCAAAATGATATATGAAAGCTTCCACGAGAAAAACCACCAATTCTCCCACAATTATGTAAATATAAAGACTACGTATAAAAAAAGGAAATATAAACCACAAATAAGGTAGAGTTGCAAAAGAAGCCAAAATACCAAAGAAGATTATTTTTTCAGTTTTTAGTTTTGTTTTGAAATAATATTTAAGTAGAAAAAATAAAATGATTACTTCTACAAAAATTGTAAATAATAAAGAAAATAAAAAATCAATTTCATACTCTAACATCTTCCACCGAACAAGTTTTTAAAAAAGCATACAGCGCTATAGAAAATATTGTATTTATTGTCTTTTTCTTTATTGGTACCGTAAAGTTCCAAATCATAGCCGTCATTTGTTTTTATTATATTGTAATGTTCTTCGATTTCAGTCATTGGGTTTGAGTTTGAAACATACCCTCCCCAAGGTTCTATATCTACATCGAAAGCATGGAAATTTGTATCTAAAGGTTCGTCTTCATACCATTCTTCCATACTATCCCTACAAGAAAAGGTTTCTTGAGACATGTCCCTATAGCATTTATGCTCTTCATCATATTCAATATCTTTTTTCAATACTTTGGTATATGGGTCATAATTTTCTAGATTTAATGTATCGACATAAGTTTTTTCTACCCATAATAA
>CAZZGN010000129.1:0-3216 GCA_964654165.1 uncultured Methanosarcinales archaeon
TGGATGACCAGAAAACAGGCTATACAAATGGCCAAAAAAGGAAAAATTGATAATAAAAAGTTAGATGATGCTTTGAAAATAACTGCAAAAGATATTGCTGAATCATTAGGGAAATTACCTAGAATCAAATTCCATTGCTCTATATTAGGAAGAGAAGCGTTGAAAAAAGCAGTTGAAGAATATAGAAAAAATAATTAGTTGTTTTTCTTACAACAGATTTTACATTCTTCATCGACAGAAGGATCATTTTTCTTATGGTATTCACATACAACTTTCCAAACACATTCAAGATCAAGAATCCTTACAATTTCACACATGACTTTTTTTGGATTGTCAATGATTGTTTGTGCGGATTTCTTAATTTCTTTCATAACATCTTCATTGAAAGTAACGGCATTCCC
Source organism: uncultured Methanosarcinales archaeon (assembly GCA_964654165.1). Taxonomy (GTDB): domain Archaea; phylum Nanobdellota; class Nanobdellia; order Woesearchaeales; family CAZZGN01; genus CAZZGN01. The sequence continues at coordinate 402 of CAZZGN010000129.1, forward strand.
TCTTTTTGAGCTTAGATATTGCGATACAGCGCCTTCTGTTAAAGCCAGGGCTTTTGCAGTTTGTTTTTGGTTTAAACCTTTTTCTTTCACGAGTATTTTTGCGAGTTCTCTTCTTATTACTGGCAGGATATACCATACCTGAATCTCTTGTGGTAGCATGTATTTCATTGTGGAATTAACGATTGTTAAGTTATATATAAGTTTTATGAAGAATCAATCAAAATAAGCATTAAGAACATACTGCTGAACCATTCTATGTGTATTGAAAAAACTTCCGTTAACAGCAATGCAGGTCCTCATTATCTCTATCCATCTGTCTCTGTGTTCGTAGAACATCGGAACAATTACATATTCTAATTTTGTGTATAAATCGTTTATGTCTTCTTCATTATCATTTTCAGCTTTAACACTAGGGTGTTTGCCAATGCTCCAGCCTGTCTTATTTTCAATATGGCCTTCTATCCACCATCCATCCAATACAGAAAGTTGTGGAACACCATTGTGTGCAGCTTTCATACCCGAGGTTCCTGATGCTTCTTTCGGTCTAAGAGGTGTATTCAACCAAATGTCGACGCCCGAAACCATTTTTTTTGCTACCTCAATTCCATAATCTTCTATGTAGCAGACTTTTATTTCGTTCTTTATAGATTTCATCTTTTCTATAATTCGTTTTATTATATCCTTACCCATCCCATCCATTGGATGCGCTTTTCCACCATAGATTATTTGGATTTTGCCGATGTCTTTTGATATTCTTCTTAATCTATCTAAATCAGAAAATAACATCTCGCCTCTTTTGTAAGTTGTAGCTCTTCTGGCAAAACCAATTGTAAAAACCTCAGGATCCATCCCCATATTGTATTTTTCATTTACAAAATCAATAAGATCTTTTTTTGCTTCTTTATGAGCATCCCAAATTTCATTTCTGGGTAGGCCTAATATATATCTCAAGCTAAATGGATCATTTTCCCAGTTTTTTATATGTTTATCAAATAATTTTTTAAAAGGAGGAGATGTCCAGAATACTGAATGAACCCCATTAGTTATAGAATCTATATGATATCCAGGAAACATGCCTCTTGAGACTTCGCCGTGTTTTTTTGCAACGCCATTTACATATTCACTGAATCTTAATCCTAAATAAGTCATATTTAATTTCCAATCTATAAATATTTCAGATTTGAGTTCGTCAGTGAGATAATCTCCAAGCATGCCTTCAACTAAAGTTTGGTCGAACTGATCATGACCAGCTGGAACAGGGGTGTGAGTTGTGAAGACACATTTTTTTCTGACATTTTCAATATTGCCAAGGCGTTTGCACAATTCTAAAGTTAATAACCCAGTATGACCTTCGTTCATGTGATATTTTTCTAATTCACAGCCAAGGTTTTCTAACATTCTGGTTCCCCCTATTCCAAGGATAATTTCTTGCGCAAGCCTGTACCTTTTGTCATTGCCGTATAAATGATGGGTTATTGTTTTATCGTATTCAGAATTTCCTTCTAAATCTGTATCTAAAAAAATGATATAGTTCGTATTTCCAGAAATTCCCTGCAACCTGTAAAGCCAGCATCCTACTTTGACGTCCCTCCCTTCGATTCTTACATTTATAATATTCGGGAGTTTTTGCAAGTGGTCAGAAGGATTCCATACCCTATCCTCTTCAATTTGATTGCCGTTTTCGTCTATTCTTTGTTTAAAGTAACCTTTTTCATATAAGAGGGTTATACCAATAACAGGGACTTTTAGATCAGCACAGCTTCTTAGTGTGTCTCCTGCTAACACACCTAAACCACCAGAATAAGTAGGGATTTCAGAATCTATCCCTATCTCCATTGAGAAATAGGCCACATGAGGGTGCTTGAAATCAATTTCTTCGCTCATTGGTATGAAATTAGATATAAAGTTTATAAGTGTTTATCTTGATGGAAGAGTGGTATTGAATGCGTCAGCCGGGATTTGAACCCGGGTAACGAGCTTGGGAAGCTCGAATCATACCACTAGATCACTGGCGCGTGAATCTTGAGACATAATCGAAGCTTATAAATATTATTGTTTCCTAAATTCAAAGTAGGTGATAATTATGTGTTGTGAAAAATGCGGAAAAATGCTTGGGATGTTGATCATTGTAGTAGGTATCTTATTTCTATTAAGGGACCTAAATGTATGGAACTTCTGGAACATCCAGTGGTACAGCGTATTATTTATCTTAGGCGGATTCGGTTTTTGCTGCCATCATTGCTGTGGTGATGTATGCACAACTAAGAAGAAAAAGTAAGGTTTTTATACTCTTTTTCTTATTTTTTTATTATGAAAATATTTATAGCTCTATCTGAAGGAATGCGCATGTTCAAGCGTAGTATCAAAGTTAAAAAATATGGGCTTCCAAAATATAAAGGAAATGCAAATGATATCTGTAAACAAATAATTGAAAATTGCTGGGATAAGGAAAAAGGATATTTCAGAACAAGCATGGGAAACTATCCGGAGTTTTATTGCAGAGACTTTGGAATGGTTGTGGATTCTTTAATTAAATTAGGACATAGAGAAAGAGTGAAAAAAACTTTAGATTATGCCCTTACTAATTTTAGAAAAGGTAAAAAAATAACAATAATGATAACTCCAAAAGGAAAATTATTCGATTTTCCAAGATATGCACCAGATTCATTAGGATTTTTATTATATTCTCTAAATTCATTAAAAGATAAAAAATTAATTGTTAAATACAAACATTTCCTCAATAGTGAAATATACAAATTCTGCAAAAAAGTTGTAGACATGGAAACAGGTCTTCCTAAAAATGATCATTTCTCTT
>CAZZGN010000130.1:0-3174 GCA_964654165.1 uncultured Methanosarcinales archaeon
TGTATAATTAATTTATTATTTCTATACAAATACTCATACAAAATCATGGAACCACTAAATAAACCAGGGCCACGAGGCGTAAAGCCACCACTTAGAAAAAGGCCAAATGCTTTTTTAAGATTATTCGGAGCAAAAAATTATAATCCCAGTGAGGCAAAAAGAAAAATTTTGGAAGATCTCGCTACAGAGATATCGAAAATGGGAAGCGGCAGCCCAGAAGAATTGAAAAAAGTAAAGAAGGCTGTGGACGCAAAAAAACAACATCTCACACTAGAAGAAAAAGCCTATATAAAGCAACAAGCAGAATTAACGTATGTGCGAAAAAGGTTGGATAAGGTCACTATCCCAAAAAGGGATATATATTCAAAAGAAAGAGATAGAGTTATTAGATCTCTAAGTAAAGAAGAGAAGATAATGTTTAAAGATAAAATGAAAGATGAGGCTGAATTCTATAGGAGGTCCACAAGGGCTATTATGGTGATAATTGGAAGAGAAAGTACTACTCCGGATATCCTTCAAATATGTCTTAGAGATCCTCACCCAGACGTCCGAGCACTTGCTCAAATGAAATTGAATAAGATGCATGGGGCAATGAAAACAAAATATGTAGCAGAAGAAAAGAAATACAGTGATAGAGTAATAGCCGTACAGAGAGAGAAAGTAGCAGACCTAACGCTCTCGAAATTTCCAAAAGGACAAAATAAATCAACAGAATATAATTCTTACGTAAGATTGCTGAATGAAATTGGAAGCAAGGTAAAATATATTTTGTACGCTGAGAGCTTGGCTAAATACAGAACAACCTTACCAATAAATCTTCAGGAACACGGAGATATAGAGAGGGTGGCTGGAGTTATTACAATAAAGAATCTAGGTGGAGTTGACTCAGAATATAGAAGCATAACCTTAGTTCACGAAAACGGATGGCAAGCCAAAGGCGGTGCATTGAAAGGGTCTCTGACTATAGGAAGACTAGAAGGCTGGGATGTCAAAATAAATGACGCCATAGATAGATTGCATACAACTCTTGATCAGAGAGCAGAAATAGCTAGGCAGGTTTTCATAACAGGTCCACTAACTAAGCTTTCCTTCTTTAAGGAAGGTGCAAGAGTAGTGCAGGTTCCAGGTTCAGAGAATTATTTTGAATTAATTAAAACTATCGAAGGTACTGGAAGAGTTACGGTTGCTTTTGATATAAACCATAAAAGAATAGAAAATGCATATGTAACTATAAAAATTGGTGGAAAAGAAACAGTTGTCACAATGGAAAGTATAAAAAGAGGAGTGGCATTAAGTATTGCCGACAATACTTTAGAGAAATATTCAGCTAAGCTTACGCCTTATCTAGAAAAATTGGCAAAAGTCACCGGAGACTCCGTAGCACAGAGGAAAGATGTAAGGAAACTTATAGGAGGTGCAGCTAGGCCTCAAGATCTTTGGAAGTCTCAAACACTAAAAGGAAAAGATGTTATATTAAATGTTGAACTTAGCAAAATATTGGGAAGAGTGGAATACATAGCAAGAGATGTGAGCATTACCCCAGCAAGTAATGAATTTCCTAATCGAATTGCTTTGCCTGGAAGTCTAGAGAAAAAAATGAAAGAAGTAACAAGCATAGATGAACGGATAAATGCTTTTGGAGATGAGTTCAGAGAACTAGAAAAAGAAGTTGTTGTCGCAAGAGAAAAATACGAAAGATCTAAGAAAGGACTTGAAGAGAGGCGCATAGGTATTTCGAAAGATCTTGGTACAACCTACGATGGGTTAGAAAAACTACCCAGGGCCTCGGATAATGTAGATCTAATGAAAAAGGCCGGAGAGTTAAATAGGCTATTAGCTAAATCTACAGTCGGGATAAGTCCTGATCCGGAAGTATTGTATGCCATAAAAGATGAATTAGATGGATATGAGCAGCGTGCTTTAGATATAAAAGCAGCTGCAAGCGGTACTGCTGGCAGTGTAAAACAAAATATGCGAGTACGAGGTGATCTAGTAGCATCACTTTCTGGTTCTGGAGCATCAAATTTTGCAGGAAAACTTAAAGCACTTAGTAATGTTAATGTTCACCCTATAACAAAAGAGGGAAATATTATTGATGGAGAGCAATGGGAGTTTGTTAATGTCGAAGGTTACGAAGGTGTAAAGTTTACCCTATGTATAGTGAGTGGGAAATATAAGAGTGTAACTGCATCTAAAGGAAAGATTTCTGTTCGTGTTGTAAGCCAAATTGTTAAAAATGCCTTGAAAGATAAGGTTCTTCGAATGACAGAACAAAGACCTGTAACTAAAGAAGCAGCAGCAGCAGCTATTGGTGCAATATAGTTTTTTACTACTTTAACTTTTCATAATAATGACAAACGATAATAAAACTAAGGGGCTAAAAGCTCTTGTAAAGGAATCAGAAGCATATTTAGACAAAGCAGAGAATGTATTAGATAAAATTAGAGAAGCCAAAAGGCTATCAGATGTAGATAAGAAGCTAGGGAAAAAGTAGTTTTAAAGTCTGAATTAAGCACGGTCTGAACATTTGTCTGAACCATGATTCACTTGATTAAAGGATTTTCTTGATTTTTATTTAATCAGGTAATCCTTTTAATCCTTCTAATCAAGGTTCAGACAGGGGGCATCTGCACTTCAGACAATGAGGCATCTTTTCTAGCACCAGCCCACTCACTCGTGTAAGCTTCCTGCGATCTCGATGGCATCATTGACCTTAGCTGATGGCACTACCTTTGAAGGGGAATCCTTCGGTGCAACAGTTGATGCAGATGGTGAGGTTGTTTTTAATACAGGAATGGCAGGGTATGTGGAGAGCCTTACAGACCCGAGTTACAGGGGGCAGATCCTAGTTTTCACATATCCACTTATTGGGAATTACGGTGTACCGAGTGCAGATAAGAACGAGTGGGGATTTTCTAAAAACTTTGAGAGTGAAGCCATTCATGTACGCGGAGTTATTGTTTCTCAAGTGAGTGAGACCTACAGCCATCAAGCTGCGGTTAGTTCACTTAGTAATTGGCTGGAGCACCACAACATTCCCGGAATCACTGGTGTAGATACGCGAGCACTTACCAAGAAGCTTCGCGAGCATGGAGTTATGCTCGGACGTGTTTCTCAAGCAGGTGGCACAGCGGATGTTAGTAACATAGAAGATCCCAATGTGAATAATCTGGT
>CAZZGN010000131.1:0-3039 GCA_964654165.1 uncultured Methanosarcinales archaeon
GGAAGGTTTACAAGACCATCAGTCATAAGCATTCCATTTTCATCCCATTCAACATCTTCTTCATAATTATTACAGTCATTCTCGTTTTGATCGTCTTCATAAACAGTCATACTATACAAAGGAACTTGTACAGTAGTAGTTGCTGAAACAAGTGAAATAGTGATTAATAATATTAATGCTAACAAAGGTAACAATTTCATTTTAGTGTTACCTCTGCTTTTTCTATGATTGAAGGATAAGGTATGAGTATGCTAAAGTTTTGAACTAAGCTTTCGTTGAAGTAAAGTTCTTTTTCAAATGAACCATCGGCAAACCAGATAATCATATTACTTTTTATAACTCTAAAAATCCATGAATGGTTAATTGATAAGTCTCCATCACTTATAACAACTGTAACATTGTATTTCCCCCATTCTTCTACTGAGAAAGGTAGAATTTTTCCCGTGAAATTTAGAAGTGTGTTGTTAACAAACCAAGAATAACTTAAGTTTTGCCCTTCAGGATCATAAGCATTAACAGTCAAATTAACAGTTTCATTTTCTAAAATCATGCTTCCATTAAAAGGGTCGAATGTTGCGACTGGATATTGGTTGATATCATAAACGGTTAGGTTGAGGTAAGTTATTGTTTCATTATGCCAGATTGCAGTAGGTGTAGTGCTAAAATTTTCATAATAAAAATCAATTTCATCCCATTCTTCCCCACCATTTCTAAACTCTTCATTAGAATTATACAGGAGGGATATATTATAAGTTCCGTTACTTACATTACAAAATGATACAATCGAATCATTAATTACGGCAATTATACTTCCATTATTTACAGAAGTTCCGTTAAAAAATGTTATGATTCCTTCGAATACAGCTGGCCGAACAACATTCTTTACTTCAAAAAATGCAATTGTGCTAGTGTTTATTAAGTCATCATATATCGTAAATTTAACTGCATGAATACCCGAATTATTATAATTAGTGTGCCAACTATAAGTGTTGTTCTGTAAAACAAATCTTGAATCGTTCATAATCAAAGAAAATGAATCGTTATCGGGGTCAAAAGAAAATTCGTCAATGACCATGGTTTCATTTTCTAAAATGGTTCTAGGATAATCTAAAAAGATAATGGGCAAGTTATTTGTATTAAGCAAGAATTCTTCTGTGTTTATATCACCGTTATAATTAAGATCAATTTTGAGATTATAACTTTGGTTTTCTCTAGTTAATCCATAGAATTGTAAAGGTATTGTTGTATTCCCCGGCAATAAAGATACATTTAAGGTACCTGAATCTAAAATAATTCCATTGAGAGTGAGATAATAATCCATTTCTGAATTAAAAGATTGATTTGAATAGGATTCTATCAAGATTGGAATTGTTGGATTTGAAGGAACTGTTACTGGTATATCAGCTTGTATATTTACTGAATTTACAACTAAAGAAAATGTTTTCATATGAGTGGTTTCATTTTCAAAAATAAGTTCTACTGAAAATTCCCCTCCTGAAACTGGTAGAAAGCTGACATTATAATATAATGTGCTGATGTTTAGCTCAGTTTCTACAACTAATTGATTTTCTGAATCAAATATTTTTATTAGTCCACTCACATTGTTTGTTTGTAACTTCATTAAATTAATTTGTACATCTAATGATTCATCAATACGAATACTTTTTGGAATGGTTATTTTGTCTATCAATGCAGGGCTAGGAGTGATATAATCAACACTATAATTGAATTGCCTGTAAACTGTAACTTGTCCAGTTTGACAATCATCAACACTAACTGGAACGATAGTTGCTACAAGGTTATGATTGGGTCCGTCATAATAATCAGAAAAATCTACCGAATAGTTTGTGCTGTTTTCATAGCACATTCTTTCAACATAACCAAAGAGATATGTTGGCAAGTCAGATACTGTAATTGAAAAAGGATCACCGACATAATTTATGGAGATATTCGAAAAAATTGTTCCACTTGGAAATTTTGTTGTTCTTACACTTACAGGAAGAACAAGATCTTCTGATTCAAGTCTTTGAAAAGAACCAGTGATATTAATAAAAGAATAATTCCCTACATTCAACAAGTTGATGTCATTTACTTCATAACTTAAATGTTTTCTGAATTTTGAATTATTCCCAACTTGCCCTAAATAATCAATATTTGTGTCTAAATTCTTGTAATAGTTATTGCAGTATTTTTTTATTGTGTCAGAATCATAATAAGGCATGTCAATTTCATCGAATGGACTACCATATAATGTGTAAGATTGTAAGACAAGCCCAGGGTAATTATATTTATTAGATTTGCTCCCCCACTGATAATGGAAATTTCTTGCATCTCTGAAAATATCCCCCATATTTTTACCATCTTCCATGTTACAGACAAATGACCTTATGAAATAAGGCGAACCAAATGATGAAGGTGCAATAATTGTGGTTGCACTTGTAAGTCTGTTAACAAAAGTGTTGTCTTTCGGCATATATGCACCGGAATAAGGGGCATCAAACAGAAATAATGGTTTTTTTGATTTAAAAGGATCTAACCATCCGTCAATTTCATTAACATTTAATGTGAAATCACCATCTCTTTTAATTTCTTGATATGAATCTCCTGCATTAGCTGTTAAAATAAAGAGTTCATTATTATCTAAATTTTCAATTTCACTTTCTACTTCATTCCATGTGAATGTGGATTCATATTCTACATTATTTGAATCAAATTGTTTTTTTAAAGCTTTTAATTCTTTATTATAATAAGTACCTGCATTTGGCCCATCATCAAAATATGTGACTTCGTCTATGTCAAAATCATTTTCTTCCAATTGTGAAAGAAGTTCTGCAGGACTTTCACCGACAATTCTACCAACAGAAGATTCTTCATTCGTTAATGCAAGTGAATTTGATGAAATTAAAACTATGAAAATGAAAAATACAATTCCTAGTAATTGTTTTTTATTCATGTTTTAATTCACCCATCCCATATATCATAAGTATTAAAAAAGCAACTTGTACAAAAGGTAATTTTGTTGACATTTCTAAATAAAAA
>CAZZGN010000132.1:0-3036 GCA_964654165.1 uncultured Methanosarcinales archaeon
AATGCTCTTCCAGTCTCATCCAAGATATGAAGTGTATCACCTGCACTATCTGCCACATTTAATACTGCCTTGTTTTCTTTCTTACTAACTGTCTTTACAATCATCTTTGTGACATTATCTTCTAAGAAAAACCAAATTACAAGTGCTATAATTGTAAAAATATACATCACAGGACCAGACCACCAATTAGAACTAAGAGATGCACTGGCAGCTAGGTACCATTTAAACCCTAAGTAAAGAATAAAGACAATAGTGATAAAAATCTTTAACATAAATTGTAAAGCCACTTTATCTTTCATCTTTGGATCTAATTCTATCTTATAAAAAAACGCCATAATTAAAAGAAGAGGGAAAATAGATGTAAAAGCGACTGCAATACCTTCAATTTGCCAAATCATTCCAACGACAACATTTAAATTCACAAAAAGAAAAGCGATCCCTGTTACAAGTCCTGCGATGACCCACTGCATCCAACCCTCACCAAAAAAAGGCATAAAAGAAACAATATCATAAATAAGAAAAAAGAAAATTGCCATAACTAGAAGTACTCCAATAAACTCTCCAAAGCTTAAATGTCCAGAAATAATACTTCTGCCATAGATTGAGCTTTCCCCGCTTGAGCTAGTAAGCATATCTGCAAAACTATCAACTTTGGGTTTGGTTCCTTCCATGGTCACACTTACGCCATCAACATCAGTAGTAGTGCTTATTTCCGCTTGTGCTGCAACTATACCAATTAAATTAAATAAAAATAATCCTAATGCAAAAATCAAAAACGCTCTGCTCATCTCTTTTCTCATGTGCAGATAAACATTCTTTTCTTTATAAATATTTCTACATTTCAATTAGGCTTCTAGAAAAGACAAGCAATATCACCGACAAACGCAAAGCTAAAGGATAAAAAATAAAAGAAGACCCAAACGGGGTCAGAAAAAAAATAAAAAATAAAAATGATTTTATACGGTGTCGTTATTTTTATTAACTGCTTTTCCCGCAGCTCTTAAAACACGTGTACCTTCTACCACCTCACTAATTCCTTCAGTTGCCTTTTTGTGTGAACGTAGCATTTTCTTTCTTGCCCTAACGCCTTCAACAAAGCCTGCAAACCATTCTCCATATCCAAAGAATAGGAAGTATATAGCCGCAATAAACAATACTCCTGTTAATAGTAACGCTAAAATTCCACCGCCACCAATAATCAGAGCCATACTCAAGTAAGACCATGCAAGAACTTGTCTGTAAACATCGCTTATAACGAAGACAATCATTACACCGCCAGCAATTAACCAGTTAATATAATCGCTCCAAGGAGAGACCAACATTAAAAGATCTGCAGCAATTAAGAATGTTATCAATAATCCAAATATGGACAAAAAGATCCATAATAGTTTAGCAGAATTTCCTTCGCCTACAAAGGTATCAAGAGTATCTGGTAATAGATTGATTCTTAACAGAAAATCGATTGTTTTATCAACTGTTTCTGGACCGGTAGTATCTGCAGCCGCAGGTTGCGCCGCAACGATTTGCATTGCAAACAAAAAAGTAAAGACTCCAATTATAGTCAGTAAAAAAAGTTTTTTATTATTATATTTCATATTTTTTATCAACCCCCTTTCAATTCGTTATTTTAGTAATAACATTATTAATAGAATGTTAGTAAAAGACTTTTATAAATATTCCTTTAATCGACAATAGTAATTCTTTCAAAACTTCAAGACGTCGTGTAATTGTTTGCTAAGCTTCCTTTTCGTTCTCTCGTAATACGACTCAGTAATATAACTAGCAGCATAAGCGGTCTCTAGCTTTGCCATTTCCTCTCTTATTTTCCCAGCGAATGCTTCATGGTTGTCAGCAGCGACCGTTTTCATTTGTTCTCTTATCATTGCTCTTCTAATTGTTCCATCGAATAAGAAAAACGTTAACGAAATTATTGCACTCCAAAAGTAGATCCATGCAAAGCCACCTACTTCATTATATCTTAAGTCCCACATTGCAAAGAAGACTACAATAAAAAATATTAAAAAAGATTTCCTTAAGAATCCTTCGGGAAATTGATGTATAAAGAAGAATCCTATCAGAAGTGGCAAGAACGAGCTTAGCACAACTCCGAGAACGCTGTATGGTAAAATAACGGTGTTGATCAAGAAGTCTGAAAACATAAAGAACCTTGTAGACAATAGGGATATTGATAGGGTGACTATCAAAACAATTGCTCCATTGTCTTTGAAGATAGGCATTTTTCTAATAACCATATAAACAATAGATACTATAATAAAAAACAACATTATTTTTTCAAATAGATACTGTGTACTTCCCCCAAGAAGTGCTGAAAAGAATGGTCCAAAAGCTGAGATTACAATCTCTGCGAGGCCTAAACTTCCCCTAGCAAGCCCATCTGTTAAATCCTGTCCTTTTACAAAAGACGAACAAAACATAATTGCTAACAATAGTTTATTCGCACACCAATTTCTTTTCATGTTATTAGTGACGATTAAGTACTTTATAAAAGTTATTCCAAAAGAATATATCCATTAAACTTGTAAGTTGACAATTTCCTTGTCAATCTCATCCATTCTCTTCTTAGCCTTATCTTTCTCATATTTACTGGAGGTGTCCCCATCCCAAACCTTATATTGATCCTCTCTTTCTACTTGCAAGCTTCTAATTCTATTTCCTGCAGCAGTCGCTTTTCCTAGTTGAACATCCATTTTCTTTAGGTATCGTTGGATTGTTTTATCAAACCAGAAGAATATCAAACAAGCAAGTGCACTTATAGGATAAATCCAGATAACAGTATTCCCAATTGCAATCATCTCGCCATATCTAACAAACCAGAAGAAAACAAAAATAACACCGTACATTATCCAAGCTGTCTTTCTCATGACTGTATATTTTGGACCCTTTAGTCCAATTTCTACAAAAGCAAAAAATATGATAATAGGTAAGAACGCAGAAAAAGTTATCCCTAAGGCATCATAGGGCAAAAGAAGCGATTGAACTATACCTTTTTGAGCAAGCCATCTTGTAGATAAGAAT
>CAZZGN010000133.1:0-3022 GCA_964654165.1 uncultured Methanosarcinales archaeon
GGTCATAATTTTCTAGATTTAATGTATCGACATAAGTTTTTTCTACCCATAATAAATTTAGATTATTGAATTTATATCCTTTTGAAAGACAAGTATTATCAATGATTTCAAGCCCTCCGTTTACCGTTGTACTTCCTCCGGGACCTGTTATTCTCTTAACAACAGCAATCTCTGGAAACTCATCCAGATTGTCAATAGTTACACATTTACTTACAAGATGTGAATTTGCTGGAAATGTATCAGCACTCACAAAAGCTGAAAACACAAACATTATTGCAAAAAATAAAATAATTGTTTTTTTCATTGTTAATCACCTACTTGGGTATATTGAACCTTTTATTATAACCTTTTAAGACTTCAAGATTATTTAAAACTAAGACAGATTTAAATGTTACTGAAAATCGTGCTCATATTAAAGGTACGTTTCTATATGATTTTCTCTAGTTCTTGCATCTTTTTATCCATTTCTTCATAAAGAACTATTGATTTAAGTTCAACCTTATTACTCTCTACCCATTCAGCAATCTTAGAAAGAGTTGTCTTGTATTTATTTTTATCACTTATTATATTTTTAATCCTTTCGGCTACAGTAATTTCAAATATGTCATGCTCTTGAAAAAGATCGAATGCATCTTTTATTTTAGGATTGCCTTCATTATATTGTTCTAACATGTAAGAAATTGTCAATTCTTCAATATTTAGAGAGCTATTAACTAAGTCTAGTGCTGTGCCTAATCCCACTCTAAAAGTATCTATATCCTTATAAAAAGGGAGAAACTTTTCATAAAAATTCGCAACTTTAAAATTCAGATCCACTATCACATCTGGGAGTTCTATCATAAGTGTAAGTAAATCAATCAAGTTTATATCTATTACTGGAAAGATATATAAATAAGAAATATTAAAAGAATCTTATGGAAGAACCGGACTCAATAAAAGAAGTAAAAAGTGATGTTAAAATAAAAGAGATTCCTGAAGAAGATGTAAAATTTACTTTCACATGCAAGAGATGTGGAGGTCATTCCTTCAAGGATGTTCCTGCTAGCAGTCATAAATTTGGAGGACCTGGATTGTCTCCTTCTTTAGTTAGAGTGTGTGGTAATTGTGGATTTGGAGAAGATCCTAATGCAGATAGTAAGAATGTTTCTTTTAGAGGATAACCGATATATTTATAAATCAAAACCTTACCCCAAGCCATACCTATGATTGATGAAGGCCTAGGCCGGAGAGAGGTAATCAAATTCTGATTACTAAGGATCATATAAGGAGGAATTAACATGGCAGAAGAAGTATCTAAAGAGGCTGTTGAATTAGCATTTGAAATAGTAGAAATTGCAAAGGCTTCAGGAAAAATAAAGAAAGGAACAAATGAAGTCACAAAAGCTATTGAAAAGCAGAGAGCAAAATTAGTTGTGATTGCTTCAGATGTAACACCGCCTGAAATAATTATGCACTTACCTTTATTAGCTAAAGAAAAAGAAGTTCCCTGCATAACAGTTGGAACCAAAGAAGAATTAGGAACTGCAGCTGGTGTTGGTATAGGAGCAAGCAGCTTAGCAATAATTGATGAAGGAGATGCAAAAGAACAGCTTAAAAATATAATTGGAATGATTAAGTGATTAAAATGGCTGAAAAGAGAGATCAAAAAGAAAAATCTTCAAGTGTGTCATTTTCAATGGCCTTTCCAGCGAGCGTTGAAGAAGTCATGGAAAGAACAGGCACGCAAGGAGGAGTCACGCTTGTAAGATGTAAAGTCTTAGAAGGAAGAGACCAAAATAAAATCCTGAGAAGAAATGTTCGTGGACCAGTACAGGTTGGCGACACATTGATGCTAAGAGAAACAGAAATAGAAGCCAAGCAGATTAAACGTAGCGGAAGAGGAACCGTATAAAATGGTAAAATGTACTTTTTGCGGAACCAATATCACTCCCGGCACAGGAAAGATATACGTCAAGAAAGACGGAAAGATATTTTATTTTTGTTCAAATAAATGTGAAAAAAATATAATTCAATTAGGGAGAAAAGCTCGTACAACAAAATGGACAGACGAGTATCACAAAATAAAGGAAGGTGCTAAACAATGAAAATCGAAAGAACAGTTGTTATAATTAAGCCTGACGCTGTTAACAGATCTCTTATGGGGGATATTGTAAGCAGATTTGAGCACAAAGGACTAAAAATTACGGGAATGAAGATGATGAATCTGGATGATGATCTTCTCGATGAACATTATTCACATCATGTAGGTAAACCTTTTTTTCCAAGACTGAAGGAGTTCATGAAATACTCTCCTTCAATTCTTATTGTATTAGAAGGATTGGATGCAATTAATGTTGTAAGGCAGTTGGCTGGTGAAACACACGGAGCTAAAGCTTTGCCTGGTACAATCAGAGGAGATCTCTCAATGAGTACACAGTCAAATGTTATTCATGCTTCAGAAAATGCAAAAGCTGCTGAAGAAGAAGTTAAGAGATTCTTCAATGAGAATGAAATTTTCATTTATGAAAGAGTAGATTTTGAACTGCTTTACGCAGATGACGAAAAAAAATAAAACTTAAACTTATAAGGTGAGAAAATGGCAAAGATGGTTGATAAAGTGATGAGTATAGTGAACAAGCCTGAACAAATCAGGAATATTGCTATCTGTGCACATATTGATCATGGAAAGACTACATTTTCGGACAACCTTCTTGCAGGAGCAGGAATGATGTCACAAGAACTTGCAGGAGATGCAAGAGTTCTTGATTTCCATGACGATGAAGCTGAAAGAGGAATAACAATTGATTCTGCAGCAGTTTCAATGGTGCATAGTTTTGGAGAAAGTGAATATTTGATTAATCTTATTGACACTCCAGGACACGTAGATTTTGGAGGAGACGTTACAAGAGCAATGCGAGCTGTTGACGGAAGTATTGTTTTAGCATGTGCAGTTGAGGGAGTTATGCCTCAAACAGAAACTGTTCTAAAACAGGCATTAAGAGAAAGAGTTAAGCCAATTCTTTTTATCAACAAAGTTGACAGA
>CAZZGN010000134.1:0-3010 GCA_964654165.1 uncultured Methanosarcinales archaeon
TATGTCTAATCCATCAACAACAAAAAATCTTGGAGTAAATCCGAATGAATACATACTTATCAGATAATTATAAACTTGAGCAGTTTGATAGACGCCTTTTTCTCCTAACAGATTAATATATAAGAAATCACATTGAAAACCTCTTTTCAAAGCTAAATAAGAAGCAACAGGGCTATCTATTCCACCTGAAAACAAACACAAAACTTTACCGGCGCTTTTTGCTGGTAATCCACCAACTCCTTCAATTGAATCTGTGAAGAGGTAGCATGAATCATTTCTTATTTCCAAATTAATTAGTATATCATATTCCCTCATTGATACGCCTGTGCTATATTTTTCTAATACACTTCCTGTTTCCCTTGCAGCATCCATTGAAGAGAAATCGTGCTCGCCTGTTCTATTTACATTTACTTTGAATTTTTTATCTTTAACCAAATCAGAAGCAATTTTCTCTACTTTTTTATTTAGATCTGAAAGATCCTTAAATTTAATCATGGTTGCAAAAGACAAGCTTTGCACACCAGGCACTCTTGCAAGAACTTTCATTTTTCTTGCATCTTTATGAAAGACAACAAACCTCCCACCTAAATTTTCAATTTTATAATTTTTGAAGCCGGTTCTATCTAACGCATCTTTCAAAGCGATAATGTAAAGTCTTTCAAAGAAAGGTCGTTTCCTCTGGCTCTTTACACCAACTTCCCCATATCTAAGTAATACGCAATCCATAATAAGAAGGTAAAGAGGGTGTTTTATAAATCTTTAGCTGATGTATTATTATAACCACTATGTTTGGGTAACATTTAAATATTAAAAGTCAGTACCTCTCGAAATGAATCTTGATTTAGATAGCCAAAGCATCGATAAAGTAATTGATGAAGACTCGCTTGAACCAACTTCTTTTCTTCACACAAAAGTTTTTAATTCTTTAATAAGAGAGAGAAGACAATTGGTGAAGAATAACAAATATACCAGGGCAAGTAGAGAAGCTTCTAAACCCACAACTTATGAAAAAACTGTAACTGGGGGGTATACATTGAGAGGGAAAAAAACCAGAATTAAAAAGAAAAAACCCGATAGAAGAATAAACCCTTTAGATGGAAAAGCTTCACATAACAAAGTTTACAGACCTCAAAGTAAAACTGTAAAAAAAGTAGGAAAATATGGGACACCCACCAAGGTATCATTTACTTACCTAACACCTATACAAAAAAGGTTGGAAAAAAGAAACATAAATCTCCTAACACAAGGCATTCAAATAAAGGATAAAGGATTGGTTAAAAATGCAGTAAATAGTCTTATAAAAATTACAGGAAATCCAATGAGTTTTTATTCAGAACAATTTGGTTGCGATATTGAAACTATAATTAATGGTTCAGAAAATAGTATATATCTGACAGATAATAAAAAAGATTATGTTGTAAGAATAACCGGACAAAACATACCTTTCTTATCCTATCTTCCAAAAGAGGGGGATGTGATAACTAGTATTGAAGAAATTTTAAAAAGTTATTCTGATGTACTAAATTTTAAAGTTAACAACATAAAACCTGTTCAACAAATACATTCAAAAATTTTTAAGAATTATAATGATCTTGAAAACCGAAGATCTAGCCTTGGACGTGCGGGGTTTTATTATTATTCCGGGGAATGGGGGCTTTCTTTTGATGACATTAAAAACCAAGTTGTAAAATTTTCAATAACTTATGAAGGGGGGAAAAAATGTTCAATTTCTCTTTTACACCATACAAAATATCAGAAATTCTTTGAACCAGTGTATAATTTCTTCGAAATAAAAATGGTGGATGTACCGAAAAGAATATCAGATGAGATAACTAAACTCCCTCATCAATTTATAGAAGAAAAAAAGAATTAATCATTATCTACTCTAGGAGCTAAGATAAAAGATAACATAACCTTATCCACATCAATAAACTCCATTTTCAAAGGATAATCTTTGCCAAACTGAATTTTAACTTCTTCACTTAATTTAGAAGCGGAAATCATCTTTTTCAAATATTCAATTGAATACTTTGCCTTAACTTTCCCTTCAGCCTCAGAAGTTATCTTAGTTTCATCATCAGATTTCATTTCAACATTAGCTTTGGATAAATCA
Organism: uncultured Methanosarcinales archaeon; assembly: GCA_964654165.1. Classification (GTDB taxonomy): domain Archaea; phylum Nanobdellota; class Nanobdellia; order Woesearchaeales; family CAZZGN01; genus CAZZGN01. The sequence continues at coordinate 2,114 of CAZZGN010000134.1, forward strand.
CCCTCTCCTTCTAATGTGAAAACATCACCTTCACATACAAATAAGACGCTCTCTGCAACAATATCAACGTCTTCAATTGCTTCTGTAAGTGATGCAGAAGTCATGTTTATTGTTATAGGGAACTGCAATTGAGGTATTTTTTGATCCTTTTCTTCTAACTCAATTATAGGCAATGAAAATGTTCTAGTACTCTTCCCTTTTAATTTGATAACTAATTTATTTGAGTTTTCATCGAGTTCTAAAGTTAGAGTGTCTGTTGGTTTTGCCCTTTTTAGGACTTGTTTCATATTGCTTAGATTAATTGCAACACTCATTTCTTTAGGTACATTATATTCTACAAATGCACTTGATAATAATTTGAATACGACCATAGCAACATTTGCAGGGTCCATTGCAACTAGTTCAATAGCGTCCTTTGTGACTTTGAATCTAGCTTCAGAAACTAGTTCAGATATGATTGAAATGCTTTCTTTCAGGTATTTTGGCTCAGCCAGGCTTAATTTCATCGTAATAACCCCCTTATTCTCTACTGAGAGTATTTTCCCTTATTTATATACTTTGTGGTATAAATGTTCATAATTTCTCCTGTGCCAAGCTTTATAAATGAAAACGACGAACCCTTTCTTATGGAATGGCCAATTGAATTTTCAGATCAAATTGATGTAGGAGATAAAGAATCTCATATAGCTATTATCACATTATGGACAAAAAAAGAGAAAGTAATAGAGAAATTAAAGAATGATTATGCTATAATCGGCCAATTATACTCTCCGGATGAAGGGATAAATGCACTGATTAGAAATTTATTAGCAAATAAAAAAATCAGAGATATCATCTTAATAGGTGCAGATTTGAGCAAGAGTGGAAATGCTTTAGTAAACTTCTTTAACGGGGATA
>CAZZGN010000135.1:0-3008 GCA_964654165.1 uncultured Methanosarcinales archaeon
CACAACAGCTTTTCCATATCCTGACTGAACGAGAGTTCCTGATAATATCATGTTCCTTGAATCTATTGGATTTTCAGAAGTCGCCTCCAAACATCTTAACTGCGGTTCGGTTTCTCCTGTCAATGAAGCATGGTCAACTTTCAGTATACTTTCTTCAATTAATCTTGCATCTGCAGGTATTTTATCTCCTTCTCTTATTATTATAATATCTCCGGGAACTAATTCTTCAGCATCTATTTCCTTTTCTTCACTTTCTCTTATAACCAATATTCTTGTCTTCATCAAATTCTTGAAAGATTGCATAGCTTTTTCTGCTTTATAGTCCTGAATGTATGTAAAAGTCGCATTCAATACAGTTACAGCAAATAATGTGTAGGCAATGTAAATACTTCCCTCTCCCGGATGTAAGTATTCAGAAACAAATGATAGCAAAGCACCAACTAATAATAACATAGAGAAAAAATTCTTGAATTGTAATAGAAATTTTAAGATAGGAGATAATTTCTTCTTCTCAGTTAGAATATTTCTACCATACTCCTCAGATCTTTTCTTAACTTCTAATTTACTCAATCCTTTAGGAGAAGTCTCCATATTCACGAAGAGCTTATCTATAGCTAACTCATGTAATTCCAAATACGCACCTCTTTCCTTAAAACTTAATCAATGTGAGAATATAAATCTTGCTCTTTACAATCCAAAGTTATCTATGAATTCAAGAATAACTTTGTACTTTTCAAGAAATTCAAACCCTTTTTCTGTTAAAGAAAACACTTTCTTGTCTTTTTCAGTCTTTTCTTCTAAGAAATTTTTAGATTTCATCTCTTCAATATATTCTTTAAACATCTGGGGAGATAAATTAGAAGAGTGCAGTATTCTTGTGGGCTTTACTGAATTATTATTATCCCTTATTACCGCTAATATGTCTCGGATGACTTCTAATCTTTCCCTTTTTTTGGCCATTTAAGAATCCTCATAACACCGTAAGCAAATATGACGAAAACAATCAAAGTTATTCCATAAGCATAATACTTAATTTCCTCCAAATATATAATGGATGAAAGGTAATTCACCAAATAACCAATTAATGCTAAAACTAAAGCAATAAAATAAAGCTGTTTGAATGAATTTTTCTTAGAAGATGAAGTATAATTATCATAACTTATCTTTATACCATAAAGCAAAACTGCAATTTGGGAATAAAACATCATATTAGGAAAAAAGAAAACATCAACAAACGCAATCCCTATAGCAATTAAATGTAAAAAAATAAGTTTATTCTTTGCAAGATCTTTCCAAACAAGGCTGTATATTAATGAAAAACCTGCCATTGAAAGACAATAATAAAACAACAATGAAAGTACTAAAGATATAATTGCTGTATTTTTTATAGATAAAATCGAACCTAAATTAACACTAATTAAAGATATGAAAAAACCTAATGAAAAAAAGAAGAATGCATTCCTGAATGACTTTATTCCATTGTGAGATGTTAAAGAATATATTTTTTTTGTCCTGAAAAACACATAACCTGTCAGCATCACAACAACAATGAGATAAATACTGCCTATCAATAAATTTAATTCCATATATTCCACCAATACTCGAGAGTATTTATACTTTTTTAAAAAACATGTAGGAATCCTATATATTTTTTGTACTGATTGTTTATAAATGAAGTAAACAATCCAGAAATAGGTGATATTTATGGCAAAACAAGTAAACAAACTTTACAGGTCAAGAAACGATAAAATAATCGCAGGTGTTTGTGGAGGAATCGCTGAACACTTCAATGTAGATCCTTTATGGATAAGATTATTTGCAGTCCTTCTTGCTCTGATTGATGGAATTGGGATAGTTCTATACATAATTGCATGGATACTAATGCCCGAAAATCCAGCACAAAAACAAGGAAAGAAAACAATGGCTGAATCAACAGTTGCAAAAATGACTAAGAAATCAGAGAAAAAGGTAAGAAAACACAGAGGAAGTTTCTTTTTTGGTTTCGCATTGATTGTTGTCGGAGCAGCATACATACTAAGAAATATGTTTGATTTTGAGTATGTCTGGGCATTTGTTTTGATTGCATTGGGCGCATACTTTTTGATGAGGAGTTTAAAATGAACATAACAAATCTTTTTTGGGGAATAGTCTTTATACTAGGTGGAGCATTGGTTTACCTGAAAACTTCTGGAATAGTTGATTTTTCACTTTGGGAAGGAATTTCAATGTACTGGCCAATTGGATTAATCTTAGCAGGAATTGCATTTATTCTTAAGAGTAGATGGGCAGGATGGACAATGATCATACTGACTGTATTGATTGGGGGTTGTTTCCTTACAACACAATATGAAGTCGGAGAAGAAAGAGAATTTGTTCAGGAAGCAGACCTTGAAGGAATCACAATTGTTAATCTTGAAATGGAATACGGTGCTGGAGATGTAATGATTGGTGAAGGAGAAGCAGGTTATCTTAGAAATCGTGTGAAAACCACAGACAAAACGGATCCAAAATTCACATACAAAAAGAATGGAAATGAAGCAAACATTGAAATTTCAAGAGAACACGGAGGAAGTTTCTTCGGACGTTCAAAAAATGTATGGGACGTTGAAATGTCTCCAGATGTTGAGTATGTGATTGACCTTGACTACGGTGCAACAGATATGGATATTGATTTGAAAAATCTTAAAGTCAAAGAAATAGACATTGATTGTGGCGCAACTGGAACAGAGATAATTTTTAGTGATTATCCAACAAAAGTTGACATAGATACCGGAGCAAGTTCGTTGACATTTAAATTTCCAGAAGGAGCAGGAGTTGTAATTGAAGTTGACGGTGGAGCAATCTCAACTGATTTCGACGACTTTGTCAAAAAAGACGGCAAACATTACAGTCCAGGCTATGATGAAAATTTAGAAAATATAAAAATCAATATCGATGCTGGAGCTTCAAGCATCGAAGGAAGTTTTTATTAATTTTTTTTCTTTTTATTAAAAAATAAAAAAATTAAG
>CAZZGN010000136.1:0-2966 GCA_964654165.1 uncultured Methanosarcinales archaeon
AGTTCTGAAAGATTTGAGATGGCATTGTTCTGAATGCGAATTGCCAGGATCACAACCAGCGAAAGCACTCCAAATGATGAGACAAGATGGTTTCGATATGGAAAAAATAGGTTCCAATTGGGAGAAAAGAGAAATGTGTGCGAGTTGTGGAAGAGTTACACCACATAGAAAGTTAGTCTCTCTTGAACGGAATAAAGAAGCAATATCTAGGGTTTCTTTTAAACCAAGAGTAAGAAAAAAGATCTTAGAACATTACAAGAATAAAGATGAAATTTTAGGCTATGCTCCTACTGGAAGAGCAATAGAAATAGATCATAGGGTTCCTGAAGTGAGATGGAATGAATCAGAGAAAGAACTTGATGATGATCCTACAGAGGAAGAAATTGAAAAAAGATATATGTTGTTAGTTCGTGAACACAACTTGTTAAAAAGCAGAAACTGTGAACGATGTGAAAGAACTGGGAAAAGACAACCATTTCTCGACATAAACTTTTTCTATGAAGGAGATGAAGATTATGATGAAGATATTAGATGTGTAGGTTGTGGTTGGCATAATCCAAAGAAGTGGAAACAAAAACTGAATGAACTAGCAAAAAAGAAGGATTAAATTAAAATGGGACATCTACCAATAGTTAATCAGGAAACAATCTTGAATGTGATAAAAGAGGGTTACATATCCACAAGAGGAACTCTCAAAAAATACATTATCAAAACTACTTCTGATATATTCTCGGATGTTCTTGCATCAAGGAAAGGAGACTTGATTTTCCCCTGGATAATTCACGGAGAAACTGGAGAAAACATAGGGTTCAAATATGTTTTTAAGATTGAAGGTCCACCTATATTTGTGGAAGGTGATGACTATCCTGTTAAAATTCCTTTAGAACCTGAGGGAATGGAATTTGATAATCCTCTTTCTGAAGCAGAAGCACTTGACTTATGGGATCGCAAATTATTATGGAATGCCATAGGGAAAAAATCATTAGGAAGAGGAAGGAGTCTTACTCACCAAACACCTATGGAAGATGCGAAGATGTTGGAACTCCTTAATAAGAAGAATCCTGAAGGACCTAAAAAAATCACACTCGGAAAAGAAGACTTACAAGGAGTTCAAATAAGCATTAATCCTTCACAAGGTGAATGGGATGAGGAATTACATTCTAAGATCAAACAAACTCCTGAAGAAAACAGATTATCATCTCTTAATCTATCAGGAATGCAATGGCGAAGAGGAAAATATTTCACAGTTGAAAAAACATTTGAAGCTTGGTTAATGAAAAACATTGATCAAGAATCCTGCAAAATACTTAGAGAAATGATGTTTGACAATAATGAAACTATTGAATGGTTTGGTAATTACTTACCATTTGGCGTACAAGGGGGAAACATAGATGTTGTAATACTTCACTCAGGTAAATCTGGCAAAACCCTTACTGTAATTGAATTAAAAGTAGGTTCTGCAAATAAATCACAATTCGAAAGTGCTGCTGAACAATCAATTGATTATTCGATCTTTCTAAAGAAAGCTTTCAATTCGTTTGACATTGAAGTCAATATCAATTCCATTGTATTAACAGGGAAATCAAAACAAAATGATTCACTAACTCCATTAACAAGAGATGGATTAACACCAAAATGGTTCACATACAATATTACTGAGGAAGGTAAAGTGATTTTTGAGAGGATGCTATAATGTTTGAGAAAGGAAAAGAAGATATCATAGAATATTGTTTTAGGTTTATGATCTCAAAAGATATGAGGCTACTATTTCTTGACGAACACAACATTATCATAAGTACAAAATCACTAAGCGCTCAAAAAGCAGCTGCATTATTAAGAAACAAAAAAGAATTTACCATAACATTAGATCAAGTAAGAGATTTTAGCAGAAGAAACTGGAATCCAACAAACATAAAACAACACATAAAAAGCTTGACATCAGGATTATTGAAAGGACATAATTGGCACGGAGCAATGCCTTCATTCTTGCATCTTTCATTTCAGAACAAAGTTAGAGAGTATTGTGCTGGAAAAATTAGTTTAAAAGAATATATTGAAATTGGGACAGATATTGCACGACAAGAGTTTTATATTGTTGTAACACACGATCTTTGTGAGAGCCAAGTGACCCTATCATTTTCAGATGCAATACCTTCAATAGCAAACAGAAGCGTATCTGATTTTATATTTAAGGAAATGCCTTATGATTTGAAAAATAGCGGCATACCAAATGGGTGGACATTAAAAGAAGCAAGAAAAGATCCATTAAAATTCGCAAAAAGTTTATATGAAGGTGCAGACAAAGAAAGACTAAGAAAACAAGCAGAGAAATCCATTAATGATTGGGGATTAAACAGATTTTATGTAATTGTTGATGATCTTGAACAATGGATAAATGATCCTGAAAAATTACTTGATAAAATAATTAAGGAATGCAAAAAACTAGATAAACCATTAAGATTTCACATTGATGGATTAACTATACTATGTCACATTGTCTTTATTGATTAAAATGATATCATCAGAACAATTTGAGAAATTGAAAGAGGAATTAAATAAGATTAAAGATCTTCCTATTGGATGGGGTGGAAGAAGACAAAATAATGCTGATGATGACAAGGTTGATTTATTTTCCATTAATAATTATGAAGAACTAATTGATTCTATAAAAGAATTTGATGAGGCAACAAAAGACTATTATCGGAAGAGATGGTTCATAATAAAAATTTCTGATTGTGATGAATTCTTGATATCTCAACTTCCAAATACCACAAAGAATCCTGATCAATATTCCAAAAGATTTGATTTCATACTTAAAGGTCACAAGTTCGATGTAAAAGGAACAAAAATACCTTTTAAATTCAAAGATAGGATAAATGAAGTATATATCAATCCTCAAGAAATGATACATTTTTATTATGAACAACAAAGCAGAGGAAGACGATTTGGAGTTCAAAATAGATTAT
>CAZZGN010000137.1:0-1302 GCA_964654165.1 uncultured Methanosarcinales archaeon
AGTCTGAAAAAGACCCCTACTCTACGTCCAATAAGACTCTTGTCAAAGAACACTTTCGAAGGAAGGGGAATGTATCCTCTTCCGTTGTGCATTTCTCTGATAACAATCATGTCTTGGGTTTCAAGCAGTGATTTGCCTCCGTTTTTTCTAAATTTTGGTCTTATTAACATTCTTTGTTTCTCCTTGGTGAATAAAAAAAAATCACCTCTTTTGTTTTTTATATTGACGCTGCTACAACCGCACTTCCTACAAATAAAAATGTTATAAGCGCCCCGATACCACAAAGAATTGTTGCAATTATTCCAAGAACAAGTCCTGCTGTTGCAATGCCGTTAGGGTTTTTCTTCCTTTGTAAAGCTCCAAATACTACTGCTGGTATGCTTACAATCAGTCCAGGTGGTGCTAGTATTACGGCTGGTAACATTCCCATTACTCCTAATACTAGACTTGTTATTCCTAAACCGTTTGGTTTTCTGTTGTTACATGTGTCTACTTCTACTTTTGCTTTCATTGTTCTACAACTCCTCTCATAACCCAAGCAAGTGTGAAACCACTTACGAATGTTAGTTCGAATATTGCAAAAGCAATGATTGCTATTATTGCTGTTTCCATTTTTTGTTTTGTTTCCTCTCAATTAATGAGCGTGATGTGGGGGGAGGTGGGTGGTTCCGCTCCTGAATTAATGAGCGCAGTTTAAATCTGCACCTCACAGGAGGAGCAGAACCAGGAGATTCCTGTGAGCGTTATTTATTCTCGTATACAATTTTACAATCAATATCATGTGACATTTCAATTGCACGTTCTATTGTCTTTCTTAAAGTTCCATATCTGTGTATTAGCTGATAATCTCCGTCTGAATAATTAACACATAAAAAATATTCTTTGTCACCTAAGAAAAATGATGGTACAGAAGATTTACGTATTTCTATGTTTTTTACTTTGTTTTTTCCTATGTATATTACGTTTTTCATTCTTTCTCCATTGGTTCGAACCAATCTATGTCGTCTTCGTGTACGTCTTGTAAACAGTATTTGCATATGATTTCTTCTGTTTTGGTGTTGATGTGTGCGTCTGATGTGAATTCTCCGTTGCAGTCTGAACATTTCATTGTTCGTCACCTGTTGGTAGGTTTCTTAGAACCTTACTTGTGTTTTTTTCAGCTTGTTCGTGGTCGTCAGGTTCTACCTTTCCATCTTCTAACTCTTTGTCGTAATCTTTTAATGTCTGAGTGTCCTCAGCGTTATCTCTAAGATATTCAATGTATGTCCAGTCTTCTTCGGTTATCATTTTTATTGAACCTCC
>CAZZGN010000137.1:1402-2888 GCA_964654165.1 uncultured Methanosarcinales archaeon
GTTTGTGTTTTGTTTTTCATTGTTTTGTATCTCCTTTGTGAGAGGGTCTCTTTGTACCTTCTTAATATATATGAAGTATATACGACTATATAAACCTTTCTATTCAAATAGGTCTTAAAACGCATTATACGAGAAAAAAGAATAAAAAAGAAAAAAAGGGTTAAAATTTTGTTTAAGTTAAATGCCGTGTTATTCTTCTACAGACACGCTCTCAACTTCACCCTCATCAAGTACGAACTCAATGTTCAGGTATTCAGTCTCAAGGTTATCTCTGTCAGCATCTGCGTAAAACTTAACCTTAATAACACCAGTCACAGTACCTTCCATTTCATCAAGGTCGTTCTCCTCTTGGTCATTCAAATCAAACTCTAAATCCTCTAAAGGACTAACATCTAATCTGAAACTTACTAAGTCGTCTTCTCTATCATCAATGTCGTATCCCATACCTTCTAAAACATCAACGATTGAATCAACTAAATCCTCCTTATCATCTGCATCTTCTGTTTCCAGATGAGCAACTGCAAGGTCTCTAGCGTCAAGTTTCCACTTTTCTTCTGCTACACAATCGAAGTCGTCAAGTGTTACACAATCACAAATAGGTTCTCCTGCATCAGTAACCGGTGCTTCACAAGTCTTTGCTTCCAGTTCAGCAATGATTGCATCTCTGTTCGCCAGGTTTGCTCCTTGGTCAGCTACTAAAGCTTTTGCTTTGGTTAACTCTGCACTACAAGCATCAACTGCTCCATTAGCTACGCTTAGTTCTACACTTCGGTCAACTGGTACGTCTTCCATGATATCGTGTCCTCCTACTATAACTAAAAGACATGCAAGTACTACTGCAATTCCTACTAATAAATCATTTTCCATTTTTCTTAATTCCTCCCTTGTCTTCCCGAACTTGTTGAGTCAAGGTTTTAATATTAAAAAAACTATAAGTATTTTTCATTTTCATTATTTATAAATATTATTATTATCAATAATATAATAGTTTATAAATGGTAGCCGTAAAATACACTCTCAAGTCTTCTTATCTATGTTTAAGATAATTTTCAAGTGCTTTTATCATTGGAAGTGCTGCAAGAATCCAAGGATTGTTGGCATAAACTGTTGTAACTCCTACGATGATAACTACTATTGCGTTTATTCCAAACTTCTTCAGTGTGATTTTCCAAGAATATTGTTTATTTTTCATAATTTAACCTCCTTAATTTATTAAAATGATTGTGTAAAGAAACGTGATATGACCTTGGTAAGCACATTAAATTTTCAATATTGTTGTTTGTTTTATTTTCATCAATATGATGTACTATCCAACCTTTTGGTATCTTAGTCATGCCTATTTTATTATCTCGAAGCCAAACATAATGATGTTCTTGAATATATTTATTTTTTAAGACTTTTGAATTATCTATGTCTCTCATAATAATATATCTATAACCATTTTTTATATATGTTCCGCCTTTCCATCTAGAATGGTTTTCTCCAA
>CAZZGN010000138.1:0-2851 GCA_964654165.1 uncultured Methanosarcinales archaeon
AATGCTAAAGTCATTTAAAGATAAACCAGTAATTAAAAAGGAAAAATTATGATGAAAAAATCTTTTAAAACATTCTTGTATCTAATCGCAACATTTTTAATTTTAGCCCAGTCCGCATATGCTTTAAATGTTGTTAAATTATCACCTGAATATTTTCCAAATACAAACAAAGGTACGGCACTCTCAAGTGCTGATATTTTCGTTGGTGTTCCTGATCTTGATCCGGAAATAGTTGCAAATCAAAAGACATTAAGCGTTCAGCAGGAAGACGGCACTGTCGTTGCTGTGACTCAACCCATCAGCACTAGTGCCGGAGGTGTGCCGCAATACGCTGGTTCTCCGGTGACATTGCTGGTTGATGGTGATTATTCACTGAAAGTTTTGGATTCTAATGGGGTTCAAATATATTATGTTCCTTCCACGTTATATTATACTCCCCTTACAACTCCGTATGCACGATATTTTCCTGATTATCTTGAAGTGGATCAGGGCGCTGCTGGAGGTGGTAATTCAGTATTTGATATTCTTGCTGAAGTTGGCCCAGTAACAAATGCTACACTATATTTTGCTCACAATTCTGGGGCAGCGACTACCACTTATACTTTTTCCACAAATGAAACCATTACTGACAATTTTAATATTATTATTGAAAATGGGGCTATTCTTTCCATAGACAATGCGATTACTTTAACCATTAATGGGCCATTGGACATTGAAAAGGATGGTGAGATATTTACCGGTCTTGGGCAAGTTGATTTAAGCTCTAGTAAACTAAAAATAAATGCCCTGTGGTTTAGTGGCGGTGATCTTGGCGGGAAGTTAAATAAAGCAATCGTAGCTGGGGGTGCAGGTTTTCAATATCAGCATGTTTTTGTTCCGCCGGGAGATTATACAATAAGCACACCCGTTGATGCGACGGAATTAGCCCATACTCAGCTGTGTTACAGCGTAATCGATTTCACCACTGCCAACATCAGTCTTGAAACAACAGGCAAGCCCGCTTTTGACTGTACTGGAAGTGCATACATTACATTCCGTGGGGGAATACTTGACGGTCATGGTGTCAACACACCTTCCTCTGGCTTTCTGCTGGCTCCAACTGCAACGAGAACTAATCAATTATCGTTTACGTTCGATAACGTTTCTTTTACGGGAGATTACACAAAAGCTACTATTATTGCAATAGGAACGGCTCCGCTGGTTCTGAAAAACGACACACGTTTGGGGAATACAAGCGGTACGGTTTTATCAATCACCCGTAGAAACAGCCAGTCCGAAGCAAGCGAATATTCCACCATCGCAGCGTTGCCACAAGACAGCATATCGTTATGGGCTAACGATCATACTATTTTCACTGGTGGTGATACTGGAAAGCCGGTAGTCGAGGTTGAAGGCAACACTAATCACTTTTCTCTGGACGCGAGTTACCTCAGAAGTGTTGGCGGCGCACCTTATTTTGATTTCGATATTACAACCGATAGTATGTCATATATTTATCTTGACAATTTGCGGTGTGAGTGTGCTGTAGAACCAACAGACGCAATAACCGTAACTGGGGCAAACGGTATTGAAATGAGCTTGTCGGGTGGGAGAATACCGGCCAGCGATAATATTATCAATGCCCCTGATGTTAGTTATTTTAGTGGTGATATAGGGTATCCAAGAACCTGCAATTTTGGGAGTGGGAGAAATCTGACGCTAAAAGATGTATCCCAACTATTTCTTAATATGCTCTCCTCAATAGAAACCGTCAATATTACAGGGGCGATTACAAACGGTATTTATGCGATTGGCGTTGACTCAGCTCAAGACAACTTCAACTTTACAGGGACAAACACAGACCGTATTTATTATGTCAATACACGGTCTACGGCTGAACACTCATACGCTCATGTCTACTTAAACGCTGATCAGGTCGTTGGGGCTGGTGTAACTGAAACTATAGAATTTTCAACCGAAGATGCTGACATTGCAGGGGAATTTAACGCAGGGACTTACAAGTTTACCGCCGAACGAACAGGTTTTTATAGTGTCAACTTGGTGCTATTTGCTGATGTTACGGCTGGAGATGTTTTGCGCATTTATTGTTATTCTGACAGCGCCGTAGATGAAATAGCTTATATGGTCGCTGAACGGAGTATCGAGGTTTTCCAGCTTAGTCGTATTGTATATTGTGAAGATGGAAAAGATATTTATTTTCAGTATCGGGATGCAACCAATGCTTCGACATTGTTAGGAGCCAGCCCGTATGTAAGTTATTTGAATATATCAAGGGTTTATTAATTAAGTGAAAAACGGAGATTAAAAATGAAAAAACTAATTATTATCATCAGTTTGTTGTTTTTTGTAGCTTTTCCGGCAGTAGTGTTTGGAGCTAGCGTTGTTCAAGGGTCGGTTGTAGACGTAGGTGAAAATAGATTAAATTCTAATCCCACTCGGACACTTGAGTTTGCATGTGTCGGGAATCCAGACAATGAAGAAATGACAGCCCGTAACTTTGAAAAGGTCAAAGGTTGGTGTTTAACATGGGTAGAAGTATTTCCGGGAACTACACCTCCTGATGCAGCAAGTATCTTTGTTCTTGATGAAGAGGATATGGATCTTTTAGGATGTGAGGATGGTAGTACAACTCCCTACGCTGGATATCTTATGATTGATGCGGATTATAAAAGAGCATGTTATCCAAATTTATTTCTTACAAGAGCTGGTCTTCATACCAATTATTTTCCACCAGTTATGAATTTATTGACATTAAAAGTAATTGATCAAGGTACTGCTGATGGTATGTTTACTGTTAGATGGACTTTTGAAAGGAGATAGGTGAAATTGTGAAACGAATATTATCTATATT
>CAZZGN010000139.1:0-1580 GCA_964654165.1 uncultured Methanosarcinales archaeon
TTTAATCTTTTCATACCTATCCTTTTAAAGCTTGATTAAAGATTACGATTTCCTGCATTGTAAAAACGTTTTATTGATTGGCCTGCTTTGGTATCTGGGATAAGTTTATTTATGATACAAAGAGCTTCTTTTTTTTGTCATACCTCCCATTATCATAATGGCAGTATCGTTCATTTTTAAAGTTTTGTAAGCTATCCTAAGTTGGTGTTTGTCGAAAGTGTTTAATTCGTTTATTGATGTTGATTTCATTTTCAAGCCCCTTTTTTGTTTATAAGTTTATCTTCGTTTATTTTTGAGTTTTCTACAGACTGGTAGACATCTTAACTTTCTGAGAGCTTTGAATTTTATTTGATTAATGCGCTCCCTGGTAACGCCTTCTTCCCCGGCAATTTTTTCTAAGGTATATCCTTCGAGATATCTTTTCTTCATTATTTTTTGTTCTCTTTCTGTGAGAGTGGCTAAAGCATCTCTTAAATCTTTTGAAAAATGTTGCTTATCTTCTTTATTATATCCATGTACTATATCAATTATTTGGACTGGAAGTAATTCAGTTCTTGCAATGTCACATATATCGCTTGGAAAGAGATAAGCTGGCTTGGCTTTTAAGGTTTTACATAGTTTTACTACCCATTTTTTCAATTGACCCTTGCGGGGATCGAGAGGTCCGGTAGTTCCTTGGCATAGAGATAGAATTGAAGAGGGAGAACATCCACACTTTTCTGCTAATTTTTTTATTGTATACCCCATTTCCATTCGGACTTCATTGATTTTATTTTCAAACTCTCGGTTATGAAATCGAATATATGGGATTCCTGGTTTATTTCCTAGAGGTTTCATTGGCTATTTTGATTGGAAGCAACCTCCTTTATTTATTATACGTTCTATAACCTTCCAGGAAAATTCAACTTGTTTGTCTACAGAGCAGACAAAGGGAAACTCAAGTAAACGTCCTTTAATTGCTGCTACTTTTCCATCGAGAAAACATGGTTTGGTTATGAGGTCATCCCATTCTGCTTGACTTATGACTTTCTTTTTTAATGATCTGTCAGGTTCTGGTATGTTCATAACATTATTCCATTCTTTTTGAATTATGGTTTCTTTTATTATTCATTTCAATTTCCAGCATAATCATATGATTAAGCTGCCCATGTTCTGCATAATAAAGACAATCTTCGCAGATTTCATAACAATAGATTTTTTTGTGGTAGGATTGTATCCATTAACATGATATAGAGTTCTGCCTAAAGGTCGACTACAACAATCACAGGCAAACCAAGAAAAATAACCTTCATCTGCTAGTCCCTTACCACAATGTTCGCATGTATCTTGGATATGCCCACATTCTTCACATTTTTTTGTATATGCTTGAGATAAATTGGTAATCCCTTCCTTTTCTCTAAAGATTGCGACTGATTTTATATATTCTCTGTATTCTTCTCTGTTCATGGCACTATTTCCTTTGGATATTCCCCTATTATCCATGCAGTTTTAAATTCTGGAGAAATTTTAGTAGGAGCATCAAGGGTATATTCCCACCAACATCCATAGAGATCTATTCCCCAATTGCCAGTGAGTGTTCC
>CAZZGN010000139.1:1680-2782 GCA_964654165.1 uncultured Methanosarcinales archaeon
TATATTCCCACCAACATCCATAGAGATCTATTCCCCAATTGCCAGTGAGTGTTCCAGAATCAGGAATATTATCAATACGCAAATCTTTTTCTTCCAGTTGAAAGCCTGTTCTTCTAAATGACATATCATTCTCCAGGATCTTCAGAGAAAGCCCATTCTCCGATTATATTTCCGTTGGTGTCTATTACGTCTCCAAAGACTACTCCTTTTTGGATTTTAATAGCAGTTTTTTCTAATATTCTTGCAGTTTCGAGTTCAGGATAATTTTCAAAAGCTGCGTTATCCATGTTGAAAGACATTGTAAATTTCATTTTAATTTCCTTTTGAAAATAGATTAATAATCTTTATTTTGAGTTCTTAAAATATTAGCATATCGAATAAAGATATTTCCTGTATTTGTTAACTCATTTAAGTTGATTTTATCATCTTGATATACGCTTTCTATCTCAATATCTGGCCATTCTATTGGAGGCTGAGCTTCACTAAGCCCTGGTTTGAACTCCCATTCATCAGGAACTGTGCCATGCCTATAGAGACACCCGGCAATCGCAAAACTAAACATCATACATTGACCCCAACTATCGCCATCGTGGGACATCTTCCAAAGTTCCTTAATCGAGGAATTTACTTTATTCATTAAAAGGGTCTCTTTTTTTCTGGAAGAAGTAACTTTATGATATCAGCCAGTGCTGCGATGGCTGCTCCTTGACATGCTAAATATTGAGCAACGACTTTTCCATTGAAAAGCTGTCCGTCAAAATTTCTTGCATCATCTTCCATATCTTTGCTTATCATATCTAATTTTTTGATTATTTTTTCTCTTTCCATCTTTTTCCTTTTATTTTTTTATCGTTACTTTTGATATCCGTAAATTCCTGGCATACTTTTGTTAACTCTTTCTTGAATATATTCGATTGTTTTCGGCTTTAATTTTATACTTGTGTCTGTACATGTTTTCATTGCTTTTGGATCATCAGTAGGCGGAGGTGAAAGAGTTGTTAATTTTGTTGATCCATTTCGTTCCATTTTTTGCATATTTTCTTTTGTTGCAAAATCGAGTGATTCCTTAATGAATACATCACAATCATTAAACCCTATTGAA
>CAZZGN010000140.1:0-2748 GCA_964654165.1 uncultured Methanosarcinales archaeon
CCTACAACATCTTCTCTATCCGTTACGAAGAATTTCCACCAATTTTGTTTGATATTGTTGAATAATTCAACACCATAAGGACCTAAATCAAAGAAACCTTTCATTCCACCATAAACTTCACTGCTTGGATATACAAAGCCCTTTGCTTTGCAGAATGTTGCCAAATCTTCTGTCGATATCATACACCTTTGATTTGATGTTTTGTATTTAATTGTTTTGGTTTGATTTATTTCTATATAGAAAATAAATGATAGTATCCTCTATTACTACGAATATTTAAATAGGATTTACGTATCTTTTGCCTTGTAGGGGGATTAATATGAACATAATATGGTTTAAAGATATCCACAAAGAAGATATAGAGAAAGTAGGCGGAAAAGGAGCCAATTTAGGAGAGATGAGCAATAATGGTTTTCCAATCCCTCCAGGATTTTGTATTACTGCTCAAGCATATGAAAAATTCATAGAATTGGCAGGAATTAAGGATGAAATTGCTTCAATCTTGGATATTGATGTTGAAGATACAGCTGAATTACAAAAAGCGTCAGAGAAAATAGAGAAATTAATTCTTGCTTCTGAAATGCCTGCTGATATAAGGCAAGATATTATTGATGCATATGAAAAAGATTTTGTTGCAGTTAGAAGTTCAGCTACAGCTGAGGATTTGCCTGAAGCTTCGTTTGCAGGGCAACAGGCTACATACTTAAATGTTAAAGGGGATGCTGATGTTCTAGAATATGTTCAGAAGTGCTGGGCATCGTTGTTTACGGCTCGTGCCATATATTACAGAGTAAAAAATAACTTTGATCATATGGATGTTTTGATTTCTGTTGTTGTGCAGAAAATGATTAATTCAGATTATGCTGGAGTAATGTTTACAGCTAATCCTGTTACGAACGATTTAAAGGAGATGGTAATAGAAGGAAGTTTTGGATTAGGAGAGTTGGTTGTTTCTGGTTCAGTAACACCTGATAATTATGTTGTTGTTAAAGACCCTTTAGCTATAAAAGATGTTTACGTTGCTGAAAAGAAAAAAGCGATGTATAGAGATGTTGATGGAAAAAATTATGAGAAAGAATTAGGTGAAGAAGCCAATAAACAAGTTCTTTCTGAAAAAGAAATTTTAGAATTAGCGAGAATGGGGTTGAAAATCGAAGAACATTATGGTAAACCTCAAGATATTGAATGGGCTTATGAGGATGGTAAATTGTTTATTACACAATCAAGACCGATAACGACGTTAAAATGAATGAAGAAGATTGGTATGAAGGAGTAGTGAGGAAGATATAATGAAATATTATATAGCTTCAAAACTAATTTTGAAAGATAAAGTTATAGAAATTCAGAAAAGATTAGCAGAGATGGGTTATTATCCTACTTTTGACTGGACTGAAATTCCAGACATCACACCTTATGATAAACATAAAGAAGAATGCAGTAAAAGGGGAGAAATTGAAATAAAAGCCGTAATAGACGCTGATTTTTTCTTACTGTTTGCAGATAAAGATGGCTTCACATCACACTTAGAAGCAGGAGCAGCTTTAGCAGCTATGAAAATAAACGGCAAGCCGAAATTTTACGTAATTAAAGAAAATAAAGATTCACCTTGGTTTTATGTAAAAGGTGTAATTGAATGTGAAGATGTTGAGGATTTTTTTAAGAGGTTAGAAAATGAATGAAATAAAAAAGCAAGTTAAAGATTTTTTAAAAAGTGATGAAAAAATAATAATTATTAATGTTCCTAAAGATTTCAAAGTACGTTCATTAGTAAATCCTTTCAGATTATGTTACAACAGAATTATCTTAACAATTCAAAAAATGATTCCTCCTTACAGATTCAAAAATGCTTTATTAAAAAGCACAGGCATGAAAATGGGCAAAGATGTGTGTATGGCTCACTATCACAAACTAGATTATTATTTTCCTGAATTAATTCAAATTGACGATGCATGCATAGTTGGTGGATTAACTAAAATATTCACACATGAATTAAAAGATGGAAAATTAAAATTAGGCAGAGTCCATATAAAGAAAAATGCTTTGCTTGCAGGAATGTCCAGAATACATCCTGGAGTCACTGTTGGTGAACATGTAATAACAGGTATGAAGTGCAATATATCAAAGGATTGTCCTGATAAAACTTTTGTCGTTGCTCAAGATAGAATAGTAAAAGAATGGACTGATGAAGATATGAACAGATTATTCCATAAAAGTAGACATCATAAAGATTATTATAAAGATTTAAAGAAAAAATCTAAAGAATTAAGAAAAAATAGAGACATGATGATTTTAAGGATATTAAATGACGGAAAAAGATTAAATCCTGGAAATGAATGGTATCTGGCAAGACCTGTCTGGAAAATTTATTGGAATTCAATTTGGATAGAACTTGCTTATTATGCAAATTGGAATTGGTTAAGGGTTTTGTTCTTAAAAATACTAGGGGTAAAGATAGGAAAAAATTTCCAAGTTGGAAAAAGAACCGTTTTTGATCATATATATGGGGATTTAGCGGAAATCGGCGACAATGTTAAAATTGGAAATGATTGTTATGTCGACGGACATTCTTATACAATTGGAGAAACAGTATTTGGAAGAGTAAAAATTGAAGATAATGTCAAAGTTGGAAATGGTACTTTAATTGCTTGTGGAGTTATTTTGCATAAAGGCTGCAAAATAATCGGACCAGCATCTGCGATAAAAAATATTCCGGAAAATGAAACATGGAAAGGCATACCTGCGAAGAAG
>CAZZGN010000141.1:0-2719 GCA_964654165.1 uncultured Methanosarcinales archaeon
TCACTTCTTCAACCTTTTCTTCAGGTTTTGGTTCTTCTTTAGGAGTTTCTTCTTCAACTTTAGGTTCTTCCTTCACTTCTGCTTTAGGAGTTTTCTCCTTTTTTGGCTTGGTTTCCTTTTTAGGTTTAACTTTTTGAGTTTCACCTGTAATAGAATTTAGGAATTCTTTGCCGTCTTTTGTTATAATTCTTCCTTTATGAACACCAATAGAAACCTGCTTTATAAAATTGAGATCTTCAAGTTGTTGTAATGACTTCCTAACTATGCTTCCAGATCCTTTCATAAATCTTGAAGGTTTATGACCTCTTCTCTGCTTCCCACCATATTTTGTTCTTAATTTGGAAACACCAACAGGACCTAGTACTGCAACAGATCTTAATATAGCTGCAACTCTAAGATGCCACCAGTTTTTATCTGAAGGAGGTCTTTCCTTATGGACTCCCGTCTTAACGAATTGTGCCCACTCAGGCGCTCTCACGCCTTTCTTTTTAAGCTCATCAGCGATTTTTGCTATGAGAACATTTGTATCATTTTCCATTCAATCACCATCGTAATTGAAGCTAATTTTTACTCTAAACCCATATTCTGGGATTAGGGTGAGGTTTATAAAGATTACGGTTGCAATTATGAAAAGATTTAAATACAACTTACTATATTAATATACAAAATAGTATATTAAATGGAAGAGAAAGAATTCGTACAATGGCTTAAAGAAAATGCTTTATTAGATACAGCTATAAAATTTAGTCTTTTTTTTGAAGATGTCTATAAAAAAAATCTAAATCTTAATGGAGAGAAAATATTAATTATTGGAGATTTAGGAAGTGAAGGAAGAAGAATTCCAGCTTTAATGCTTGCCTGTTATTTTTTTGCAGCAAAATCCATGAAAAAAAATGTTGAAATAATCATACAAGATCCAAAATTTAGAGGGGATGTAGCGAGCGAAAAATTAATAGAAAAATTGTTCTTCATGCCTGAAGAAAGTATAATTGTGTTGTGTATGTCAGGAAAAATCGGTTCTTTGAAATCAATAGGAAGAAGTTTTAGAAAATATGCTCAGATGAAAAAGCATAAATTTATCTCATTATCTGGATTGAATTTTATGAAGACTGAGTTGTTTCCTTCTATTGTGCATTCACTAAGATACGATCCAAATATGATGAAGGAAAGAGGGGAGAGGGTCAAGGAACAACTAGACAAAGCGATAGAAGTAAGAATAACAACCGACGAAGGAACGGATGTCGTTGTTAAGAAAAAAGGTGTAAAGTGTGTATTAAACTCCGGTTTATACAATGAGTTTGGAACTGGAGGGAATTTACCTGCAGGAGAAGTATATTTTCATCCTGAGGGAACTGTAAATGTCAATGGAAAGGTTGTTGTTGACGGTTCAATAAGGACGCATGAAGGTACTATTGTGTTGAGAACTAAGGTTGAGTTGATAATAGAAGAAGGAAAAATTGTAAAAATAAGTGGTGGAAAAGAAGCGAAAATGCTTGAAGACAGCATTGAATGGGCTGAAAAAAAAGCGAAGACAAAAGAAAATGTAAGAAAAATAGCCGAAATTGGGATAGGTTTGAATCCAAATGCAAGAATTCTAGGACCTACAATCATAGACGAGAAAACTTTAGGAACAGCACATATTGCTAATGGGAGCAATCACTGGTTTGGTGGACCCATAAAATCATCAATCCATTACGATCATGTTTTCAAATGTCCAAAAATATATGCTGATGGGAAATTATTGAAGGTATAACCATAATATTTATTAACAAGCTTTCTTTTTTATAATTAAATTTTGGGGGGATAATAATGGTATGGTATAATTATTTGATTGGTGCGGCGATTCTGTTCATTCTTTCTGGACTAAAGGTTGTGAACGAATATGAGAGAGGAGTCAAATTTACACTTGGTAAATTTAGAGGGATTATGAGTCCTGGTTTAAGGTTGATTATTCCAATAATTCAATCATGGAGAAGAGTTGATTTAAGAGTTAAAGCGGTAGATGTTCCTGAACAGGAAAGCATAACAAAAGATAACGTAACTGTCGGTATAAATGCAGTTATTTATTACAAAGTAAGTGATGCTTCAAAAGCTATATTAGAAGTTGAACACTACAATTATGCCGTTTCACAAATGGCCCAAACAACAATGAGAAACATTGTTGGGGAAGTGGAATTAGATGAACTTCTTAGTAGCAGGGATAAAATCTCAGAACAGATACAGCAGATTATAGACAAAGCAACAGATCCATGGGGTATTAAAGTTGATGCAGTTGAATTGAAAGATGTTACACTAGCTCAAGACATGAAAAGAGTTATTGGTAAGCAAGCAGAAGCTGAAAGAGAGAAAAGATCAGTGATAATCAAGGCGCAAGGAGAAGTCATAGCTGCAACAGACATGGCGAAGGCAGCAAAAACTCTTGGTTCAGCTGATGGTGCACTACACTTAAGAACATTACAGACACTCAATGATCTCTCAAGTGATCAAAGCAATACAGTGATATTTGCAATACCTCTCGAAGTTTTGAGAGCGATGGAAAGAATTGGGGTTAATGTAAAGAAATAATTCTTTTAATTTCTTTTTTTAATTTGTTAAATTTGTAGTCTTCTCTCTCATTACTTAATAAATATACAAAGAAGAATAAAAAATTAAGCTTTTACGACAACTTTAGCTGTCTTCCAAATCTCTTCGAACATATTGACTAAAGCTTTTGCGAAAA
>CAZZGN010000142.1:0-2707 GCA_964654165.1 uncultured Methanosarcinales archaeon
TAAAAGTATTTGGACCTAAAAAAGAGGGTGCGATGTTTGAAGCTTCTAAAGAATTTACTAAAAATTTTATGAAAAAATATGGAATTGCTTCTGGATATTATGAATCTTTTACAGATTTTGAACCTGCAAAAGAATATATTGAAAAAATGGGCGCTCCGATTGTCGTTAAGGCAGATGGATTAGCAGCAGGGAAAGGAGTATGTGTTGCTTACAATATAGAAGATGCTATTTCCTTTGCAAAAGAATGTTTTGATGGAAAATTTGGGGAAGCGTCTTCAAAGATAGTTGTAGAAGAATTTTTAGATGGTGAAGAAGGAAGTTTCTTATTTTTTACTGATGGAGAAACTTACAAACCAATGGTATATTCGCAAGATCATAAGGCAGTATATGAAGGGGATAAAGGTCCTAACACTGGAGGCATGGGCGCGTATTCGCCTGCACCGGTTTTAGAAGGGATGGATAAGGAAATTGAAGAGAAATTTGTTCTTCCTTTCCTTGAAGGAATTAAAAAAGAAGGAATTGATTATAGAGGGGTTCTTTATATGGGTTTTATGAAAACAAAAGATGGATTAAAAATTCTGGAATTTAACTGCAGATTCGGAGATCCTGAAACCCAAGTTATACTCCCAAGATTAGAAACTGACATTATCAAGATTATGGAAGCATGCGCAGATAAAAAACTTAACGAAGTTGTTGTTAATTGGAATAATAAACATTGTGCGGCAGTTGTTTTAGCTTCAGGTGGTTATCCCGGAAGTTATGAAAAAGGTAAAGAAATTATTATTAATGAAGTAGGAGATGTTTCTATCATTCATGCAGGGACAAAAATTGTTGATAATAAGTTAGTTACGAATGGTGGAAGAGTATTAAATATCGTTGCATTAGGAGATTCATTAAAAGATGCTCTTGATAAAATTTATTCAAAAATAAAAAATATTAATTTTGATGGAATGTATTTTAGAAAAGATATAGGATGGAAGGCGTTATAAAATGGTATACACAGAACTTGAAATAAAAAAATTTAATCTCAGAAAAGAGATGAGACAAAAAAGACAAGATGAAGACCCTCTTGACATATTTAGTAAGAGTATGAAGATTATAGAGAATCTTATTAAGGTTGAGGAGTGTAAAGGACCTAAGAAAATAATGTTTTATCTTTCATATGGTTCTGAAGCTATGACATTTGATACAATAAACCTTGCTAATATGACAAAAATGGAAGTATACGTTCCTTATCTCGTTGAAAAAGATATGAAGATATCTAGATTAAGGAATTTATCTGAACTTAGCATGACTGAATATGGTATCATGGAACCTGAAAAAAGAGAAGATATATCAAAAGAAGACTTAGAAATTGTGATTGTTCCAGGTGTTGTTTTTGATAGAAAGGGAAATCGAATAGGCTCTGGTTTAGGTTATTATGATCGGTTCTTAAAAGATACAAAAGCTATAAAGATAGCATTAGCATTTGATTTTCAAGTTATCGACAAGATTGAGCCAACTAAAGAGGATATACCTGTTGATATAATCATAACAGAAAAAGAAGTGATACGATGCAAATAATTGATGGAACAGAAGTATCTAAAAAAATAAAAGAAAAAATCAAAGAAGAAGTAAAAAAACTTGATTTAAAACCTGGATTAGCTGTTGTTTTAGTGGGTGAGGATGCAGCTTCTGAAGTCTATGTTAGGAAGAAACATGAAGCTTGCTTAGATATTGGATTCAATTCACTCCAACACAAACTTCCTGAAGAAACAAGTGAAGAAGAAGTTCTAAAAATTGTTAATAATTTAAATAAAGATAATGAAGTTCATGGTATTTTGGTTCAGTTACCTCTTCCTAAACATATAAACAAAAAAACAATAATAAATTCTATAAATCCTGAGAAAGATGTTGATGGTTTCACCCCTATGAATATGGGAAAATTGCTTGCAAGAGACACTTGTTTTAAACCATGCACACCAAGTGGAATAATGAAATTACTTTCTTATTATGATATCAATCTTGATGGAAAAGAAGTTATTGTTTTGGGAAGAAGTATAATTGTCGGAAAACCTATGGCAAATATGATAATGAATACTGGTGGAACAGTTACAGTATGCCATTCAAAAACAAAAGATATTAAACTGCACACCTTAAGAGCAGATATTATAATTTCTGCTGTAGGTAAGAAAGATTTGATTACTGCAGATATGGTAAAAGAAGGTGTTG
This sequence comes from uncultured Methanosarcinales archaeon, assembly GCA_964654165.1. Taxonomy (GTDB): domain Archaea; phylum Nanobdellota; class Nanobdellia; order Woesearchaeales; family CAZZGN01; genus CAZZGN01. The sequence goes on from CAZZGN010000142.1 coordinate 2,212, forward strand.
TCATAATTGATGTGGGTATGAATAAAGTTGATGGGAAATTACATGGCGACGCTGATTTTGAAAATTTGAAAGATAAATGTTCATTTATTACACCTGTTCCCGGAGGGGTAGGACCTATGACAATAGCTTGTTTGTTAGAAAATACATTAGAAGCATACAAGATGATGAAAAAATGAAAATAGTTGTTATGGCTTCAACAAATGGAACTGATTTGCAAGCCATAATAGATTGTGTTGAAGATAAAAGTTTAGATGTTGAGATTTCTCTTGTTTTTTCAAATAAAGATTGTTATGCAATTGAAAGGGCTGAGAAACATGGTTTGAAAACTTCAGTTCTGAAATATGAGGAAGAAGGAAGAGAAGAATACGATAAAAAATGCGCTTCAATAATTGGGGATGTTGATTTAATTGTTCTTTTGGGATATATGATATTATTATCAGCTTGGTTTGTTATTATATATAAAGATAAAATAATAATCATTCATACTTCTTTGCTT
>CAZZGN010000143.1:0-2700 GCA_964654165.1 uncultured Methanosarcinales archaeon
CTATTTTTTGTATTTATTGGATAGAAAGCAGGTTCGTCCATTATTTTGTTTATAGCTTTCTTGTATTCCACAAGATTATTGCTGGATTGGTTGAACGTTTGAAACCATTGTATTGATGAGTCATGTTCGAATGTTCCAGTTTGAAGTAAAAAGGTTTGTATCAAATCTAAAGTTCTTCCTTCTGCGCAGAAAGATATTAATGCTTCCATAATCTTTATTTTTCCCAAAGCATGAAAGTGGTTGTGAGGTTGTTTGCATGTCATTGCATCATAAGCATAGCTTCCCGTCGCCCTCGTTTCAATTAATCCTGCAGCAGCATCATGGTTGTGGAAATCTGCTATTGTTGAATTACTTTGACCCCATTCTTTTTCTTCAGCAATATGTTTAAATTTCCATGGTGAAATATCTTCAGCTGATTTAAGCATTAAGGTAGTATGGAAGTAATAAGTCATCCTAGAGCTGTTGTAAGCTGTCGCTCCCAATGCTTTTTTATCTTCTTCGAATGGCACGACTAACATTTTTGCATTATCTTTGTAGAAATAATGCGCTTCGAAATGCATTAATGCATATGGATTATATCTATATATTGCTGTATTTAATTCTCTTAAAAATTTTCTCCCGTTGGGTCGTTCTTCTCCCTGGCCTGCATCACCAAATCTTATGATTCCATCAACATTGTCAATTCTAAATCCATCTATTTTATAATATTTCATAAAATGCAAACAACTGCTTACAATAAATTTTCTCACAAACTCATTGTCAAAATCAACTCTCATTGTCCCCCAGGGAGTGGACTCTTTCATGTAAAGTTCATGACCGTGCCTGCTTATCCATTGATGAATGCCATTTTCTTTGCAAGACTGCCCGAATAACTTGAAATCTTTACATGGAAGATGTGAAATTATGAAATCACCAATAACTGCAATATCTCTCTTATGGCATTCGTCTATCATCCTTGCAAAATCATCCGGAGTTCCCCAGTTTTTCTGAATTGCAAATTGGAATGGAACTAAATATCTAAACTTCCAATTATCTCCGTCAATACTTTGAGCAAATGGCAAAAATTGAATTGAATTGAAACCTAGATCTTTTACATGGTCTAAAATACCAGAATCGGAAATGAAGTTGAAATATTGATTTTGAGGAATTTCTTTTCCTAATTTTCCTTTTTTGTCCTTCCAATGTACTATTAGGCCTGGGAGATCTGTTTGAATAATTTTTGTTGAACGGTTTATTGTGTCTATAAATTTGTGTTTTTGCTTATATCCTTGTTCATAGTCCCAAAAAACAGTGTTTCCTTTTTCATCAAAGTAATGACCAGCAGGATCTTGGATAAGAATTTTTTTCATACCAACTTTTTGTGGTTGAATTGTAAGAAATTTGTATTTGTCTTTGTGTTTTATGTTATCTAAAATTATCTCTGCAAATATGCTGTCTTTATCGTGTATTAATTCGTATTCTTTTAGTTTTCTTGAATCTGTCTCCCATCCGTTGAAATTACCTATTATGAATATTTTTGTTTCTGCGTTATCAATGAGAACTCGAAATCTAACTTTTAATTTTCCGTTTTTTCTTTCTATTATTGTTGGACCGAACATAGACTGCCAATTGGAAATATCTTTTTCCGGTTTGTTATCCTTAATGAATTTCTCCCATTGGTATTGTACTTTTGCCATCCCCATTTAGACGCATTCTTCCCTTATTTATATAGTTTTAGAAAAACATGGACTCTGCGGGATTCGAACCCGCGGCCTCTCGATGTTTGGATAAATGTTTGCCAACCGAACGCTCTACCAGACTGAGCTAAGAGCCCGTGTGATTTTGTCATAGTTGTCAATTTATATTCTTTTCCATAGGGATATCTTAAAACAGACAAAACAGAACTAGCTTTCTTTATGTAAATCCTAGTATACAAAAAGTAACATTTATATATTAGTCTATATTATCCACGTACTGGGGGTATATATGGTAATATTATTTGATAGGTTTAATTTACCTGATGATGTTTACGAAGTTGTATTTGCTACGAAACAGCAGAAGATTGTTGGTAAACTTCTAATAAACTTTATGAAAGAAAATGATAGAGAAATTGGAAAGACAGAGATGTCCCTGTTTGCTACAACCTTACATAATGGTGAAATGATAACTGAAATTGATGAAGCCCCTTACAAAGGCAAGAAAGTTAAAATTTCTTATAACAAAAGACAGTTCTACGATCGTATATTAACACCTATGAAAGCTATGGGCTTAATTGAATATGATCTATACAAAAAGACATACAAGATTTCTATACATTTCCAAAGAGCAGTTATGAAAATAGGCATAATGTGGAAGCAGGAAGCAGAAAGGGGAATGTAATTATTTAACTGCTAGTTTAATATCTTCAGCAGTCACTGTTATTCTTCCAGAATGTTTTGCAAATTTAATTGCATCTTTTGATATTTCTTCTGCTATCTCTGTCATTATATCTGTAAAAGTGTCCATAGACCCCTGACTTACTCTCCTGGCACCAGCATGTTCAAGAATCCTACCAAATACAGCCTTAGGAAGAATATTGTTTCTTTTAACCATAGAAAACCCCGAAAAAAAAGGTAAACACCTTCAAAAAAGGTGCTCCTTTAGTCTTTGTGATGGTATTTTTTATGCAAACGCTTGTATATAAAGTTTTCTATTTAAAAAAATAGATTTGTCATGATAAGT
>CAZZGN010000144.1:0-2683 GCA_964654165.1 uncultured Methanosarcinales archaeon
TATTATTTAGAAGAACAAGATTTTGAATATACTGACAAAAAAATAAAAACTTGGGAGGAAAAACATAAAATAGACCTTCGTGAAGACAATTTCTATAAAGTTGTGAAGACAAAAAAACTAGAAAAGCCGTTCAAAAAAAATGACATTGTTGAAGTAGAAATAATATGTAGGGATCGTTATCCAAATCAATGCATTGCAAAAGCAAATAACAGAGTTATTTCTATAATGGATTGTGATCAAGATAAAGGTAATATTAAAGTAAGAATTCTAAGGGATAAGCACAATATATTCGTAGGTTCAGTTTAAATAGTTATTTTTATACATATTCTTACTAGAATAGGAAGTTTCTATGTAAATTTTTTTATTATATCTTTCACATAAGAAACCACTTCTTCATAATTAGGTGTATTTCTTAATAACACCTTTAAATCATTCTCATATTCTCTTTTAGAAGGAAAGTTTGGGGTGAATTTTCTAATATTATCTTCCCTTAATTTTTTATCAAGGAGTTTTTTATCTATATTGATACTTAGTTTCAGCAATACCCATACATCATACAAGTCTCTTGGTTCCCCCCTCATACACAATGCCCTTAATTTCTCACTTAAGATTTCTTCCCTTGACATTGTGATAATTGCAAACGGAGGAATATCAGAAAACAATTTTTTAACTACATTTGTTTCCTTATTCATCACATCTCTTTTGTTAAAATCTATTTTAATTGTGTTTGTTGTTCTTTTATCTCCTGTGCATAATGGACCCTTAAAACGTATCTCAAATCTTATATTTCCCTGAAAAATCTTTTCAGAATAAATTTCGTAAGGAATATTTAAATGCTCAAAATCTTTCAATAAACCGCTTAATATTTCTTTTATTTTTTTGGGTTGGAGATTCGTGTTAAAATCTAAGTCTTCTGAAGCCCTTTCAAGTTCAAAAACTATTCTCAAACAGGTCCCCCCTTTAAAGGTAAAATTAGAAGAGTATTTTGAGATTGCATTCAAGAAAATATGTTGAAGATATTCTTTTTCAACATTATACAGGTTTGTCTTTCTTTTTATTCTTTTGAGTTCTTCTACTGATATCATATATTCACATCCAACAACCACTTTTTATTGTAGTTGTTCTTTTTTGGTTTTGAGGGATCAAGCAATTCGTATCCTTTTCCAATTTTTAGTTTGTACGGGAATTTTATGTTGAGAATATCTGTAATATACCCCAATCTTCTTAGTACAGCCTTATTGTCCATTTTAACTGCATACTCATAAAGTGTCTTCTTATCCAATTTATGTTCAAAGCATCCCATTATTGTCTTGATTCCTCCTGCATACTTTGGAAGGTATAATGAATCAATCACTGCCTTCTCTTTTTCAGCTATTGTAATATTGTTTACATTTGTGTAGCCAAAGAATTTATTCCTGTTTACTGTAGCGATGATATAGTCTTTATGCGTATGTTTTTTCGTCGAAATGAGTGTTATCCTTATTGGAAATTGATCTGTTAATCCATAATAATTTAATGCTGAAAGAAAGCTTATGTATGAAGGAAAAACTGCCCTTGAAGCAGTAACCATTTCATCAGTTCCTTTGAGGCAGTAATGCCCTTTTATTTTTTCAATTATGTCGTTCTTTTTTAATGATTTTATAAGATTGTATGTTTTTGATTTGTTTAAGTTGAGAAGAAGCATTATATCATTTAATGTAAATACGTCTAACTGATTCTCTTTTAGTATTTCAAGTGCTTTTGATTGATTCTTTGTTATTTGCATTTTTTCATGGTTTTAGTAAAATTATTACTAATTGTATGAATAATTACTATATAAATCTTTGTATAGAATTAGTCCGATTTTTGCGGACAATTCAAAACGGTTCAATAATTGTTTGGATGATGCTATACAGAAATAATCTTTCTTTACATAGTTCTCGCTAAGGTTCGAATAAAATAAAAGAAAAAAGAAAAAAAAGCGTTAGCTTTTTTATTCAGTTGTATTTACTGGTGGTTCAACAACTTCTACTGTAGGTACGCCAAGTTCGACTTGTGTGTCGGAAATTTTGGTTAATTCAATTTCCATTCCAACAAAGTCGTCTGCATACGAACCTAGTGTCACAAAGTTAGCGACAGCAGCTGTAGCAGCTCTTGTGTCTGCAGCTGAATAACCAGCTACAAGCATAGCGACTTTACCTTCAGCCATTCCCAGTGTATCGTCGAAAAGCATAATCTTTGCTTTACCTTCAACGAAGCCAGCTGCACAATCATTTGCATCTGCATCCATAACGGTTGCAGCAGCTGAGTTAGCACATGGACCTCCTACAATAATGAGGTTGTTTGCTGTTACACTCGTAAGTTCTGTGTCTAGAACTGTTGCTGTTGTTGGGATTGCCACAATATCTGTTTCCCAGTATCCGGTTCCAGTACCTGGTGATAATTCAGCCCCTGTAGGTGAAATAAATACCTTAGGGAAAAGCTGGGACGTTGGATACTTAACATTTATTGAGTCCTGTTCGTCGTCGTTGCTGTCATACACAGCAAGTGTTCCGAATTCAGTGACATAAGCTGTCATCTTTGTGTCTTCGTTCCACCTTGTCTTACCACCAGAGTTTGTTCCAGAGAACAATATCGTAGCTGACATATCTACATATGCACTGCCTGTTCCTGTACCATTTACAGATTGGAATGCCATAGCATC
>CAZZGN010000145.1:0-2592 GCA_964654165.1 uncultured Methanosarcinales archaeon
CTTTAAGTGCAGCTGCTTTAATATGGACGGGAGTTCAATATGAATTAAGTACTTTAATTGCAGGAGGTACAGCTTCTGGAAAGACTAGTATTTTAGGTGTAGTCTCTAATTTCTTTCCACCAAATCAAAGAATTATCTCTGTAGAGGATACAAGAGAATTAACATTATCCAAACACTTGCATTGGATCCCTATGGTTACAAGGGAACCTAATGTAGAAGGTAAAGGAGAAGTTTCAATGCTTGATTTAATTGTAAATTCACTAAGAATGAGGCCAGATAGAATAATTGTGGGAGAAATAAGAAAGAAAAGAGAAGCAGAAGTTTTATTTGAAGCAATGCATACAGGACATTCTGTTTATGCAACCTTACACGCAAATGATAGTAATGAAGTAATTACAAGACTAACAAATCCACCAATTGATATTTCTAAGTCTTTATTACCTTCAATTTCAATGATGGTAATAATGTATAGGAATAGAAGAACAGGAATAAGAAGAATATTACAAGTTAGTGAAATATTAAAAAACTCTACTGCCAATGTCCTTATGCAATATGATATGGGTCAAGATAAGATATTAAATGATAATCAATCAACAAGATTATTACCTGAATTAGAAACACAGACCGGATTATCCACACAAGAAATTAATAAAGATCTAAGTGATAAAGTAGAAGTTTTAAAATGGTTAGTTAAGAAAGATGTTAATGATGTTAATGGTATAGGAAAAGTTGTTGCTACTTATTATACAAATAGAGAAAGTTTAATGAAATTTATAAAAAAATAATTCTTTTATTTCTTCCATTTAAAAAAATAAAACCAAATACCTGTAATTCCACCACCTAATAAAACAACAAAGATAATCAACCATATCCACAAACTTAAATCACTTTCATAATCTTCTGGATAATAATTATCATAATCATCTACTTGACTTCTTCCAGTTACATCTCTTGAACTACTCCCCTCACTAGAACCTGCTTCTGAAAATGTATCTCCTAAAGCAAAAGATTCATCAATAACACATATACTATTCTCACATTTCTCATTAATCTCACATTCTTCATCAAATTCACATCCTAAATCTTCTAAAGGAAAACAAATTCCATTAATACATTCTTCATCCAACTCACAATCCCCGTTAACTTCACATGGGGTTTCTAAATTAGAATTATTTTCCACACATTCAGGAAAAGGATTACAATCATCATCTTCACAATCAATCAAACCATCACAATCAGTATCTAAATTATCATTACAAACTGTTTCTTCCATTTCAAATTCCACAGGCATACATGAACTAGTATCTAAATCACACATTTCAGATTCACAATTATTATTAGTTTCAGAACATTTTATTTCTTCTGGAATATCACACCCACCAAACTCCCCCCAAACACCTTCAACACAAATTCTCTTTTCTATTCCAGGTTTCTGACATATTCCTATATCAAAATTACATGGCTTAGTTTCTTCAGCTCCATTTTCACATTCTAAAGAAACTTCATCTTCAATACAAATATTTGTTTCTATATTACAAGTATGACTTGGGGGACAACTTCCATCCTCAGCACAATTAAGTTCATCTCCAGAATCAGGTTCTACAACAACACATTCATTTTCATCACATTCATATCCATCTTCACAAGGATTATCTTCATCACATTCTAAATCTGTTCCTATAGTAATAGATTCACTTTCAGTAGATTTTTCACTATCCCTGCCAGACACGGAAGTAATGGTATAAGTATAATCTCCATTAATTTCTTCAGTATAAGTATAACTACATGTTATCTCACAATTAAAATAATTTAAATCTCCCCTAATAAATTCTATTTTTTCTGGATTATATTTATGTATAATATATCCTTTACCCATATCAGTACCAACAGGATTCAAACCAAAAAGATTTCTAAAAACATTTACAATATTACTAAATATATTTGAAAAGAATCCATCCACAACAGCCCCAGTAGTAATTTCACTTCCCATAATACTTTCTTCAGGAGCTAAAGATACATCATCCCCAGGAATTGTAGGTATTTCATATTCAATTTCCTCATAAAAAATATTATTCCATATTAATGTAATTATATTATCTTCATTAGAAATTTGTAAATTAAAATCATCTGCAAAAACATTTAAACTAAATAAAATAAATATTACTAATATCACACCAATTTTCATAACTAAATTATAAATAAAGGATTATATAAATATTATTAAAAAAAACATTTAAATAGTATTACTTTCATAAAGGCAGTATGGGGTTGGTTAAGATAAAGAAGATTTTTGTATTCTTTGTAATGTTTTTGTTCTTATTTAGTTTCCCTGTTGATTTTAGTGAAGCTGCTCCAGAGGCTTATCAGTTTGAAGATTATACTAAAGGAAGTAGTGTTGATTTATCTACAGGAGATACAACATTAAAAGTTCCTTTGTTAACAGTTCCTGGTGTGGGTGGTTTAAATTATCCTATAGTAATGACTTATCATGCTGGAATAAAATTAGACCAACAAGCTTCTTGGGTAGGGCTTGGTTGGGATTTAGGTGTTGACTCTGTTTCTAGACAAGTTAATTTTGTGCCTGATGATTAT
>CAZZGN010000146.1:0-2581 GCA_964654165.1 uncultured Methanosarcinales archaeon
AATAATAGATAGTCCCGCACTTTGTCATAGAGCTAAACATGCCATGAAAAATGTGGACTTATCGACTGAAGAGATGAAAACAGAGATTGTTTTTAATTTCCTTAATCAAGTACTGGAACTATCAAAAAGGTTCGATTCTGACGCATTTGCCTTCGCTTGGGACAGCAGAAAAAGCTATAGAACTGCACTTTATCCTCAATACAAGTGGAAGAGAAGAGAAGAGAAGACAAAAGAGGAAAAGCTTTTTGATGGCATTGCTTATAAACAATTTCATATACTGAGAAGGGATGTTCTTCCTGCTCTTGGTTTCAAGAACAATTTCATTCAGACAGGACTTGAGGCAGATGATATAATAGCTTCATTAGTTCAGTGGAGTGGTGACCAAAAGAAAATCGTTGTAAGTAGAGACAATGACTTATGGCAATTAGTGGGATTGTACTGTTCTCAGTGGGATTTTCAATCTAAAAAAATGATGACAGTAGATAAATTCCTAAAGAAATATGGGATTACTAGTTATGAATGGCGATATATAAAATCAATTGCCGGATGTCAAACCGACAATGTGGCTGGCGTTGAAGATGTGGGACCAAAAACAGCGATTAAATGGCTAAGAAAAAAACTGCCTTCACACCATAAGACATTCAAAAAAATTGAGTCTGAAAGTGGGCAGGAAATAATAAAAAGAAATGAACCATTAGTAATACTTCCCTTTGAAGGAACAAAAGAATTTGTGTACGAAAAAAATATCTTGCGTTCTAGGGATTTCTATGACACATTCGAGCAATTAAATTTTCAGTCATTTACAAAACAAGACAGCTTTAGAGAATGGGAAATTGCATTTAACTTACAATGAAGGAGGCAAATAAAATGGCAGAATTATTAGAAAAAAGAGGACTTGATAAAAGCAAAGTATTAACTGTTTTAGGGATATCAATGTTTAGTATTTTTGTTTTGTTAATAAGTTGGCAGATTTTTGCATACAAATCTGAAATAGAAACCGCAAACAAACAAATTGATACTCTTTTAGATGCAAACAACTCACTTGCACTAAAGGTAGTTGAACTCGAAGAGAAAGAGAGGAAGATTTTTAATCATATTAGGGACTATGTACTCCGAATCAATAAGACGGTTCCTAATCTTGTCGCAACAGAGATAGCAAGAAATATTATCATTGCAGCAGACAAGCATGGTCTGCCAATCATTCCTATTATTGCAGTGATGGAACGAGAGAGCCACTTCAATCCAACACTGCGAAGCAAAGCAGGAGCAAGAGGATTGATGCAGGTAATGCCTATATGGGTAAAGACGCTCAAACTGAAGAGTAGATTTGATTTCCATGATATTGAAACAGGCATTGATTCTGGTGCTTACGTGCTTAAAAAATACTTAGGTGAAAATGACAACAACATGGAAAAAGCACTCTTACAGTATGTAAACTATGACCCTCAGTATGTCAAAGATGTTTACAACTCAATGGGAAGTTTTGTTGTCTTTAAAGGACTATCAGAAAACGGACAAAATAAACAAATAAAGGAGGTGATATTACAGTTAGATGAAGAAAAAGAAGAGCCAATGATTCGACTAGAAGAAAAGCCAAAAACATTTACCCACACAGTTATTGAAGGGGAAACTTTTTCTTCAATAGCTTATAAATACACAGGGGATATAATGAACTGGAAGAAAATACACGAACTGAATTTGAACGTTGTTCCTGAGAAAATGCAAATTGGTTCAGTTGTTTTTCTTCCAATTGAAATGCAACCAACAAAATTATAAGGAGAATAAAACCATGAAAAAATTATACACAATCATTTTTGCAATTCTGTTTACAGTATTACTTTCTGCTCCATCATTTGCTTTTGGTTTACAGGATGTTGACATTAACACAAATACAAACTGTAATACCAATAAAAATACAAACACAAATCTGAACTCAAACACCAATAAAAATACAAACACAAACATTCAAGGACAGATGCAGGGTCAAGGACAGCTTCAAGGTCAAGGACAGATGCAGTCTGCAAACAATGAGGGGGTGACACTGACAGTTGAAGCAGCAGAAACAAAACGAGAATATTTACGGACACCAGATATTGTATTTGCTAACTTAGGAACATATAATGAAAGTGCAAATCCTGGTCCCGAATTTACTCCGTTAGCTATGCTAACCAAATTCAAGAAGAACTATTCTTATGAACATGCCATAAAGCACTATGAAAAAGCATGGGGCAAGGGCAAATGTATTACAAGTGGTGGTTCTTATAATGGAAGACACGAAGAAAAACCAACTAAATCAATAGAGGTAGTAAACTCAGTTGACTTAAACAAGGTAGAGCCAATTGGAATGCTGACAATCACAGCTAATCCAAAATATAAAAAGGAAATGGTCACTTCATTTATCGTGCTGCAAAAAGCTGTCCTGAGTGCCTGTATTATGCAAGGCACAAAAATAATGGTTGTAAGAGAAGGTTCAACAACTAAAGCAATGAACTCTGGTTGGGGAATTGGATTTAATACTTCTGGTGGAATCGTTAATGATATGGATAATCGTGGTAGAAGTGCTTCTGGTTCTGGTGGAACT
>CAZZGN010000147.1:0-2571 GCA_964654165.1 uncultured Methanosarcinales archaeon
TCCAAACTCAGTATCAAGTGTTTTTGTTGCTTCTGAATATCTATCGTTGATGACCTTTTTATGTTTTATGAAAATCTTTGTTCTAACAACTTTAAGCCTATTTACTTTTTCTTCTGATGATTCGCCAGGTGGCGCTTCAGTAATTTTTTTAAGTTCTTCAGCTTGAATTTGATTTTCTTCTAAAACTCTTGCAACATCTTCAACAGGAACATCCTCAATGATTTTTTCTTGTTCTTTCTTTTCAAAAAAGAACCTTTTTGTACGACCTGCAATGCCTAAATCGGCACGCCGTTGTGTAAGCTTTTCTTCTTGCTCAAGTCTTCTTTGTCTTAACTTTTCTTGTTGATTCATGGTATTATCATCTCAATGGCTTCGTTACATTCTGCAGTAATTATATTTTTATAATCACTCAAAAACGGAAAACGCCAGCCTTGAGTTTCTAATTTACATGTTTGACCTTCTTTAAGTTTAGCATAAAGATTTGAACTATCCCATCTACCTTTTATCCAAGTATCTGAAATCTCAAACACTTGGTCGTTTGTGGTCGATACAAGATATTTCGCTTTATCTCCTTTATACTTAACCCACTTCTCTTCTATCGTAATTGATTCGCTTCCTGATGTGAAAGCATAAATTACATTATATACTAATGATATTGCTAACAGTATTAGGAAAATGCCTATTACCCATACTTCTACACTACCCTTTTTGGATTTCATGTTTTAACCTCCCTTGCCTCTGTGAATTGCCTACAAACCATACAATATTGATAATCATATTGAATAACCAAAACCATGCAGGCCATCTAATATCTCCAGTTTTACTATAGTATATCGCCATTGATATAGATAGTATTATGTTGAATATCTGCAACTGCTCTACTCTATTCTTTCGGTCTTTTGGATTATTTATGTCCATTTTTATCGTTTGTTGGTTTTGGCGGTAATGGTATTTTTATATTAAAATTACCATATGAATCTTGCATATGTGTTATATGAATTAACTCTAATGCATGAATTATTATGATTGATATTGTTCCTATAAACACTATCTTCTTGTTTGATACTCCCAAATGTAATACTACGATTGCAACTAAATTAAATATGGTAAATATCAATAAAGATAATGTTCTTCTCAGTGTAGGCGACATAAAAAATAAAAAAATTAAGGCAATTAAGCCTTATTTTTGTTCCCCATAGGTTTTTGATTCCTTGATGCTAACTCAGCTTGATTTGGCCTCTGTTTAGGTTGTTTTTGTGATTTTTTCACAAAATCAGCCTTTCCTTCTGCCTTTTTGTCTGATTTATCTTTTAAAGATGATAAACCTAACACTGAAAGACCCAAATCATTTGGTCTTGCAATCTTATTCAGAACTGCATCTGCTGTTGTGGAATTTGATACAGCCATAGACTGAATCATCTTACCAAGTTCAAAGCCTTCTTCTCCTGCTTTTCCGCCACCTGCGAATACTTTTACATCAGCATTCATAAGTGCTTTAGCGGTTTCAACTCCAACAACTTCCTGCATAGCTACAACTTTCTCTGCAACTAATGCTCTGATTGCATCATCACCAAACTTGTTTAAAGCTTCCTGAAGTGCTTCTTTTGCTTTAGCTTCAGCTAGACCTTTCTGTAAGATTGGTGCGGCATCTCCCTTAGCAACTTCTTCTGCTCTAAGTCTGTCACCCTCTCCTTCAAGTCTTTTCTGTTCCTTGTTGATAGTTTCAGTTTCTTTGTTTTGGTTTGCTAAAACAATTGCTTTTTCTTTGTCAATTTCAGCTTGTTTAATTACTTGAACTTGAACAACTGCAAATCGTTTTTCTTCAGCAATTTTTTGCTGTTCGGCGATAGCTTGTTTCTTGTTCTCTTCTTTCTCACCAACTACTTTATCTCTTGCAATTTCTCTTTCTTTTGATTTTTCGTCAGCTTCAGCTTCTTTAATTTTAGCTTGTTTTAATTTTTCAGCATTCTGTTCTCTTGTTCTTGCTTCAATTTCTACTTCACTTCTTCGTGATATGTTAGAAATAATCTTACTATCTGCAGTATCTTTAAATTCAACTAACTGGAAGTTAATTAATTCAAGACCCCATTTTTGTAAGTCATCAACAATTTCTTCTCTGATTTTTTTCTCAATGTCTCTTTTGTTTCCTCTTGCATCAACAACATCATACTGAACCGAGATTGCTCTTACACCTGCTCTAACAATTTCTTTTAATTGTTCTTGTAGGTCTTTATCACTAATGAATGTTTCTGCTGAAACTTTAACATCTTTAACTCTATATTTTGTAGATGATTTAACGCTGTATCTTGCTTGATTCTTTTCAATTGTTTCTTGTTCAATTAGAATTTCTTTGATTGTTACATCCATGATTCTAATTGCTCTACCGACAAATGGCAACCAACTTGGAATTGCGAAATATGTTCTTCGTTCTCCAACTTTCTCGTCAGGTGATACTACAAATTTTCCTGATGGTGTTACTACCAAATGTGCTTCACTTGGGTCTACAATTCTATACCATGCAAATGAGCATATAATTGCGATTAAAATTACTATTCCAATTCCTATTAATAT
>CAZZGN010000148.1:0-2545 GCA_964654165.1 uncultured Methanosarcinales archaeon
AATTTGTTGAACAAGTTCATATAAATGGAGAAGCTGGAAATTATAACACATACACCACAACTGAAGAAGTTGAACTATCTAATGATGAACAAGAAATGATAAATCTTGAAATGGATTACCATAAGAAAATTTCTGCTGCATCAAAAGCAAATAGTGATACAAAAACAATTATAGAAGAAAAAGGAATTACTGATGAAGATGAGATTAGTTCGATTAAAGAAATAAATATGGCTATTGCGACAGAAGAAGTAAACGGTGTGATTCATGAAGTAATAGAAAATAAAGAGAATGTTGGTGATGTCATTCATGACCACCAAATGCAAACAACTAGCATGGAAGGCGATGTTAATGCAATATTGCTAAAAGATTACGTCATCAATCCTGAAAAAAGTGAAGTCATGCAGAAGTATGCAGATGTTCTTGGAGAGGGATTTGTTAGTGCTTTTAAAACGGCAAATGAACATGTAAATGATTATAGAAAAGAACAGATGGAAGTATATTTAGATGACCATGGCATGGAATTTAATGAGGAAACAGGTGAAAGTGAAGTAAATAACTGGCTTCAATACGTTTGGAATGCAAATATAAACTATGGTGCAAAGGCAGATGGTAGAGGTCAATTTGAAGACAATGTAATAATTAATAATGAAGATCAAAAATTATTAGAATCAAAAGTAAACGAATTAGAAAATAAAGATAAGATTGGATTTGAAGATCTTGTTTTCATAGGAGATATGAAAGCAGGGGATAAAGAGATGTATGGTACCTCTGCAACTGCATATGAGCCAGATATATGGGATGAATTGACTGTTGGAACAATAATAGAGTACTGCAGGTGCAATGGCGGGGGCAGGTTTAGCTAATATTGCCAAAAACGCGTACAAAGCAATAAGTACTGTTAATAAGTTGTCAAAAATTTTAAAACCAGTAAATACCCTTTTGACGACGACAAAAGTAGGTAAAGGGGCAGTAATGACAGCAGAGGCTGGACTTGAAGGTATAGGATTTTATGCAACAGAAACCATTTTGCATTTTGATCCAAACATGGAATTTTTAGAACATGTTGGTGGAGCGGCTCAAGCAGGAGCAGTATTCCTTCCAATCAAATTCATACCAGTGGTAAAAAATGCTGCTGTTAAATCACTATCTAAAAAAACTGAATTAAGCCTTGCAAATGAAGCTGGAGCAGTTGCAAAAAGTAGTTATGATTTAAGTGTTAAGTCGGCAGTAGATAGAGGGGCCTTGATTTTAGAGGTTGGAGTTTTATCTGAAACCGGAGCAATTATGGAATCAACCTTACATGGAGAGGGGACATTCCTTGAAAATCTTTTGGCAGGAGCAAAAGAAGGATTAGCCCCAACTAATTTAGCTCATGCAAGTGCTATGATTGGAGGTCTTAAGAGTTTTGGCAAAGTAACAAGTTATGGGGGTAAGAAATTAGGTATTGGCGCTTCATCAAAACAACCAGTGAAGAAACTTATTGAAGCAAAGGAGATGGAATTCAGAGATGCAACTGCAGAATTTAACTCATACAAGACAAAAGCTTCAGAAGCAAAAGTTGAGAAGATATATGCTGAAAAAACATTCCTTGAAGAACTAAAAAAGAATGGTGTTGAAACCGTAGATCAATATTATGAAGGAAATTTAGAATTAAAGATTGATATAAAGAAAAAATTAAAAGATCTTGAGATTAAATCTGAAATTGCTAAAACAAACGAATTAAACATAAGGATTGTTGAATCAGGCAAAGAGATAACAAAACAAGATTTAGTGAATGTAGAATTGTATAGTGAAAAGATATCAAAAGTATCAGAAACTGATTCTAAAGTTATGGCTGATGCTGTTCAAAATATAAAAAATGGAAAAAGTTTAACAAAAAAACAGAATAAATTACTAGAATCATATGAATTGAGTCAAAAAGAAATATTGCTTGGAGAAAAAGTAAGTCAACAAACAATAGCAGAAAGTAAAATAATTGAACAATTTAAAGAGATGAATGAAATAACAACAGATTATGTTGAAAACGTAAGGAAAGCGAGAGAAAGTCTTGATATTAAAATAAAAGATAAAAGTGAGACAAATAAAGAGTTAGAAATTGCTGAATCTGAATATAATCAACATTTAGAGTTACTAAAGAATAAGATGAATGAATTCTATGATTTTAGAATAAAAAATATAGAACAGATGAAAGAGAGTAGCTCAGGTAATGAGAAATTATTGTTAGAAAGACAGAAGCTAGAGGCTGAACAAAGCAAACTTGCAAGTGAATTGCAATTTGAAAGACAGAAAAAAGAAATGTTGGAATTAAGTGAAGAACTAGATATTGTTGATATGGGAAAAGTTGAACAAATACTAAATAAAGAATCAGAAATATTACAATTAGAAAAAACAAAATTAGAAAGTCAAGAAAATAATAAAGTTATGATAGAGGTAATTGATAAACAAGTAAAAATCAATGAACTACAAAAGCAAGCATTAGAATTAGAAAAACAAAAATTCTCAGAAAAAGATAGGCCTGAGAAATGGTAAGGTAAAAAAGGCTAAT
>CAZZGN010000149.1:0-2510 GCA_964654165.1 uncultured Methanosarcinales archaeon
TTCAATAATAAATGCTTTGGCTTTTAGTCCAGCTCCAAATTCGCCAAACAGAAAGTCGGCTTGTTTTTGTCTTAAAGTAGTAATTTTATCTTTAATTACTTGAGATACTTTCCATTTATCAAGCAAATTTCCTATTGCAGTTTTTTCTTTTAATAGTTCTTCACTCCAGTCCTGTTTTAGTCCAAGAGTTAAACCATTTTCAACTCCCTGAATAATGATTGGATTTTCTTGTTCTATGGCTTCAAGTCCTTGCTTATATGCTTTTCTTATACCCATCTCTGAAAACTTTTTATGATTTGTTCCCAGATAATAAGAACGCATAAAAGCTAAATGGTGAAAGAATGAACTCTGCAATATCCACGCTTTAATAATAGCGTTGTATTTAGTTAATGTCTTAACCCCCCAGACATCTGTTAGTTTAGAAATACCTAAAATGTTATTTAGATTTTTGGCTTGAGCTTTTGGAGCATAAAGTTCTTTTCTTTCAAACAGATTTCCTTCTGTATCAATGAAAAAGTTTTTGCCATAAGATTTGCCATTCTCTGCTTTTCCAGCCCATTTCCAAACTTTAAAGTTTGGGTGTTCTACTCTCGCATATCCCTCTAATTGAGCATCACTAATAAGTGGATTGCCATCAACAGTTTTTATCTTTTGAATGGCTTTAAGAAATCTTTTATCTTCTATTGTTTTTACAATTTCTTCTTTAAGGATTTGTAAGTTATTAGTAGAACCTTCTACTTTTAGATTATATCCTTTTGCCCAACCTTCAAGAATTGTGGCAAACTTCCTTTGTTTAGCGTGTTGTGTAGTAGTGCCAAACTTCTTGAAAGGGTTGGTTGTGTCTTTAGGAATATCCCAAATTCTTGCGGCATAATTATCTAAAACATTATGAATAACACTGGCTTCTAATGCTTCAATACCTAAAGCATCATAGCTTTGAGAAATCTGGTCTGCTATCTTTTTTATTCCAGTAGGTAGATTTTGTGATAAATCAACTATCTTTTTTTGTTCTGGAGTTAATTTATCATAAAATTGTTTTATATGTTCTGGGGCTCGTTTACTGTCTATGTATATCTGTATAGCTTTATCAATGTCCTGTGCTTCAACATCATATTTTTTCTTACCTAAAACATCCTTTATTTGTTTCTGTAAAAGTCGCTGTTCAACTTCAGCTTGATGCACTCGTCTATCTTTGTGCTTAAACCAAATATCTTTCTGCGTTTCGTATTGGTTTTCCAATGATAACCCTTCCAAATCCTCTTTTGAGTATTCAGTTTTTTCAACAATTTTATCAGTTATTAAATCATATATATTTCTAACTTTGCCTGGTAGTGATGGTCTTTTGCCTTTTTCTACAAAACTTAATGCTTTATCAATAAACTTTTGATTTTGTAGTTTTGGTGGTATCCAATCAGAAGTTTCTTTTAATTCATCAATAGTTTCGGTTTGGGCTTTTTGGAGTGTTTTTTCTGTTAATGCTTTTGGAGCAGATGCTACTGCTTCTTTTGTTACTTTTTTTGGAGTTATTTTTACTTCTTTGACTGTTTCGCCTCTCGCAACGCCTCTATCAACAACCTCTTCAACTTGCTTAATTTCTTTTTCTTTTGTATAGACATCTAAAATTTGTTCTCTCAAATTGGAAGTGTCAAGCGCAGTGCGTTTGTCCACTTCCTCTAAAAGAGAATTGTAAAGTGCGCGTTGAGCGCTTTTATTTCCAGTTGGAAATTTAAGATTATCAATATCTACTAAATCATTCATTACTTTATCAAATAATTCTTTGCTTCTCAACTCTTGTGGTATCCATTTAGGAAAAGTTGAAAATACTCCTATTATCTGTCGTCCCTCTGCTTGGCTTGAATCTAAAAAGATTCTCTGTCCAGCTTCTGCCATATCCATTTCTACAAAGATTTGATACAGTGATTCTTCTACTTTATCTTTTTGAGTTTTGTAAACTTCTCTTATCTTTTTTTCTATTTTTAGTACTTCTTCAATTGTTTCAAGTTTCTCAAGTTCGGTTATTCTTGATTTTATTTCCCACACTTCATCGGCAAATTCTCTTGCTTTTTCAACATCTGCTACATAGTTAGCTTGTAATTCTTTAGTTACTTTAACATCTCTCCATTTTTCATAAATTTTATGAATTTTATCAGAAATTGCTAATGATTTTGGTGTATGAATTTGTAGTTCAGCAATACCACCATTAGGTACTTTAATTTTTATATTAAGTCCCCTGTAACCATATTTTGTTGGTTGAGTGAAATAATCTTCAATTTCTACTATGTCTAATCCTTGCAAAACTGGTAAAACTTCATTTATTTTTTCTATGTTTTTTACTACAATTCTTCCAGCCACCACATCTGCAATGTCCATTGGGTCTTGTTTATTATTCAAATATCTTGTTATTTTACCCACTAAACTTTCTTGTGATTTTATTCTTGATTCAAACTTCACACCCTTTACATCTTTAATTGTTGTTTTAACAAGATTATCAAAATTATTTTTATACCCTT
>CAZZGN010000150.1:0-2491 GCA_964654165.1 uncultured Methanosarcinales archaeon
ATTCGGATTTACTCCAAGATTTTTTGTTGTTGATGGATTAGACATAGTAAAAAAAATAAAAAAAGAAGTTGACAATAAATTAAGACAAATAGCAGTAAAAATTGCTTTCTATAAAATTGCTGAGAAATTTGCAAAACAAAATAAATTTTCAGCTATAGTTACAGGAGAAGCATTATCACAAAAATCTTCACAAACTGTGCAGAGTTTATCCGTCATACAATCACAAACAGATATGTTGATTATAAGGCCGCTAGCCTTAATGGATAAGGAAGAAATAATAAAGATAGCAAGAGAAATTGGAACTTTCGCTTATTCAGAAAAAGTTAAGGAATATTGTAATTTAGCTGAAGGACCTGTAAGCACTATGCCTGATTCCCGTGTTTTGGATAAGATACCTTCGTTTGATGAAGAAATTAAGAATATAAAGTTTAAACCTTACACAGGGATGGCTGATGTTGAGTTTGAGGAAGAACCTGATGTTAAGAAATTTAAAAACAGTGTAATAGTAGATATAACATCTGGATTTATTAAAAAGAAAATAAAATCTGATATTAAAGGAACGTATCCAGAAATAATGGATGATATAAAAAATTTTGACAAAAACAAAAGTTATATTGTTGTTTGTGACTTTGGTGTAAAAGCTGAGAATTTTGCTTCAGCATTAAGAAAGCAGAATATAAGAGCTGTTGGAATTAGTATTGAGCAACACGTGAAATAAGATGGACTACACAATCAAATTAGAAGTGAAAAAAGATGGTTATCATATTCATTTTGACTGCGAGCACTCTCTTTCCCATTTGAAATATAAAAATCACCCTCTTATCTTGGAAGAGGGCAATATTAAAGTAAAGGTTCCTGTAAGAACTAGTTATGAAGATATAGGTAATATTGTAGACTGTCTTCAATCTTTACAAACAACCGCTTCTGCTTCAAGTTTAAATGATGCTATTAACAAAGCAATAAGTCATTATAAAAAGAAATGGAAACCTGGATTAAACCCTGAAGATAGAATTTATGCAGGGATAATTGGAGACAACCTGAAACATGATGATATAATTGTGTTTTATGGAGCCCTTTTGAATGTAATTCCAAATATCAGTTTATCTAAAATAGTTAATTATTGGGAAAGAGAACTTGAACAAATAATAAAACAAGTAAAAACAAGTCATTTTACCTCATTAAACTGAACATCTCCTAGTACTACTTTCTTATGAATAACAAGCTTTTTAAACAATTTTCTCGAAATAAGTAATATGGGGATAGAAGGGGAGAAAGTTAAGGTACTTGAAATCTCAGGTATGAGTAAGTCATTCAGGGGAAAGGATGTGCTTCATGATATTTCTTTCCATGTTGATAAGAACCAAATTCTTGGACTGATAGGTAAAAGCGGGGCAGGCAAGACAACAATCCTTAAAATTCTTATTGGGTATTATTTTCCCGATTATGGATATATCTATTTCAACGGTAAAGATTATAGCAAAGAGATGGGTAATATAAGATCAAAAATAGGTTTTGTTACACAAGATAACTGTTTTTATGATGAATTAACAATAACGGAAAATCTTGAATATTTTGGCAAGATATACAATGTCCCTACAAACCTCATCAAAAAAAATAGTGCCGAATTATTAAAATTCCTTCAGCTTGAAGAAAGTAAAGATGTTGTTGGGAAATATCTTTCAGGAGGAATGAAAAGAAGATTGGATTTTGCATGTGCAATGATTCATAATCCTGAAATAATAATCATGGACGAACCTACTACTGGTTTAGATCCAATACTAAGAAAACAAATCTGGAACTTAATAAAACAGATAAAAGGGTTGGGAAAAACAATAATCTTCTCCTCGCATCTTCTGACAGAATTAGATAGTTTGTGTGATAAAGTGGCGATAATAAATGATGGAACTGTAGCGGCTTTTGGTGATATAAAAGAAGTAAAGGATAAATTCAGCAGCAATTATGAAGTGCATTTAGAAACACGGCCAGGAAATTATGTCAAAATTGTTGAAGAAATGCAGGATGATAATATTACAATAAGACGATATATTGTCAAAGATCATAAGTTAGTGATATTTACTTCCAATCCGCATGATGCTGTAAAGATGATAATCCCCATCTTAGACAAATTAGGGGAAGAAATGATAGATCTTGATGTAGAGAAACCTAGCTTAAATGAAGTCTTTGAGTTCTATGTGGAGGGCGAACAATGAAGCTCTTCGCAATAATTAAAAAAAATATTAAATTTCTTATGCACCATAAGCTTTCCACTTTAATAGTTTTATTAGGACCTTTGATATTAGTTGCACTTGCCGGAATTGCTTTTAGTAGTTCTGGATTGCATGGGATAAAAATTGGCTTAAACACTGTTGGAAGTAGTGAGATAATTGACTCTCTTATAGTTCAGATAGAATCTGAAGATTATATTGTAGAAAATTTTGACAGCATTGAAGAATGCCATGATGAACTTAAAAAAAATAATGTTCATATGTGC
>CAZZGN010000151.1:0-2463 GCA_964654165.1 uncultured Methanosarcinales archaeon
CCTTCTTGAAAAAAGGATATCTTTTTTTATACCTGAAAGAACTTTTTGTTTGTAGTTAGTAATGGATTTCTTAATTTAAAATTATTGAATAGACCTAGTAAATTATGTTATAAATCCGAAAGGTTTATATATTATTAATAGTCTATTAATAATTAATGGCAGGTATTGATATTAAACTCAAAGGTGCGAAGCTGACTTTACAGGAGATTCCTCTTAAGAGAGTTCTTATGAGGAAAGTCCAAAAAAATAACAGTACTTCTGGTAAAATTACTGTCCCAAAGGATTTTATTGGAAAAGAAATTTACATTGTGGTGCCAAAATGAAGGATAAGGAAGCAAAATTTAAAAAATTGGATCGACTCGAAAAGATGGGTGTAGAGTTATCTTCTGTTTGGAATTTTGGTTCTAGAGAAAAGGGATTCGGTTCGCATGTTTTTCATGGAAATTGTATTCCTCAAGTTGTAAAGCAGTGTATATTAAGATATAGTAAAGAGGGGGATATAGTCCTCGATAGTATGTCAGGTTCTGGAACCACTATGGATGTAGCAAAATCCCTGAAAAGAAAATGTATTTCTTTTGATATTAATCCTCAAAGAAAAGATATTAGAGAATCTGATTCTGCAGAATTGCCTCTTATTAATAATAGAGTTGATATGATTTTCATTCATTTACCTTATTGGAATATGGTCAAGTATTCTAAGGAGAAGGAGGATTTAAGTAGAAAATCTTTAGATAAGTTTTATGTAAAACTTCAGGATATTTTCATTGAATTACGAAGAGTGTTGAAACTTAATGGACATATTTGTGTTTTAGTTGGAGATAAAATAAAAGATGGAAAAAATGTTCCTTTATGTTTTGAAACTTATAATATACTATGCAGATACTTTGATTACAAAGATTATGCTGTAAAAATAACCAAACACGCAAAGAGCATACATAATAAAGGAAAAGTCGTACAAGCAGAACTTGCTTGGAATAATTTATTAAGACCAACTCATGATCTCTTATTTATATTTACTAAACGAAATCATTAGGAGTTAAGTTTTGTTTCAAAAGCAGTTTCAAAAAGTGATATGAATTCTTTTGGTATGTCCGATTCGACAACTTTGTTTACGCATTCCATTATCCTATCTGGATTTGATGAAAGAATAATATTTTCTTTTTCATCAAGTGATATGAATCTAGGAACTAACTGTTCTAATCCTCTAATAATATTAATTAATTCTTTTTTTGAATATTTTGCCAAATCTTGATTTTTGATTCTTATAGCACTTACATTAGGGGATTCTCTTTTGTCATCATGCATAAGTTCCCATGTCGTGTCTAATATTTCTTTTATGGGCTTATGTTCTACAGTCCTGTCGGACAATTCATTTATCCATTTGTTTGTTTCTGGCACTGTATGACAATTTTTTAAGAATGTTTCAAGATCAGAGAAGTTTACTTGATTGGGAATCGCCATTAAAACTAATTTCCAGAAATCATTTGCTTTTATTAAAGTTATTTTTTGCTCTTTTGCTTCTTTATTAACTGCGGATTCAGGATTATCCGAGTCTGCGAAATCTACTGAAACCACTACTGAATAATTTGCATTGTAATCTTGTCTATGTCTCACACATGCTGAAGCTTTCACAGTTCCTGCTTGAATTCTATCCTTTCCAGTGCTTTTTGCATCGTATGTTAATGAGTAATCTAATTTTTCTCCAGTTGTAGGACTTATTCCTCTTATTGCCACAGCTTTACCATCAGGTTTTCCGTTCCCACCTATTTTTGTTGTTTGAAATCCAAGACTATCGAAAGCATAAAAAAGTGCGTCTTCTAAAGAATTTGAATCAGATAACGCATTCCTTATCATCATCGCTACGGCAGGAGCATTTGGGCTTTCATCATAAGTCATTTCCCTCAATAACTCATCTCTTCTTCTCATAATAATCCTGACGGTTTCTTGGTCTATGTTATGTTCAATCATTGAAGCTTCTGTTAATATTTCAGTAGTGGCAATTAATTTAAAGGGAAGTGTAGATTTAAAAGAGTAGGCAAAGTTTACAAAAAATGGATGAAACATATTGATTTTTACAATCCTGCTCTGAAGATCAAGCTTAGCTATTGGATCTTCGTATGTGAGAGTTGAATCCATTGATATATCTTTTATTAGTCCACCTTCTTCCTTCAAGGAGTCTTCTTCAAGAGTATCTAAGAATTTTGTTTTTTCTTCATCTTTTAAATTTGGAGGTATATCGATTAAGAATGGTTCTCTGATTTCTCCAGAGAAAAATCGTTTTGCTACTACAAATAAAGGTCTTCTAGAGAGACGTGAAGATGTGTGAGAAATTTTTAATGCGGCATTTAGTTTTTTCTCTTTTCCTTCAACGTATTTGTCAAAAAAAGCCTTTGCTTTGTTAAATTTTTGTCCAATATATTTTTGCAAATTTGAAAATGATTCTGAATCTATTATAGACTCTCT
>CAZZGN010000152.1:0-2437 GCA_964654165.1 uncultured Methanosarcinales archaeon
ACAATAAGAATGTTTATGTCTGAATCTGGGCAGGAATTTAATGAAATAAGATATATAATTTTATCCAAAAAACCTCTTTCTCAGATTCGGGAAGCCCCACTTAGTCGGTTATTATTCTTTTAAGTATCATTCCTCTATCAAGGTCAAGAAACGATAGGTTTATAAATAACTACTAGTCACACTAGTAGAAATGATAAAAGTAGTATGGGCAAACAAATCAAATGGACAGTTATGTGTAACAATTCCAAAAAATTCCGGAATTAAAGAAGGAGATATAGTTGACATTAGGAAAGAGAAGATTAAAAAAGTTATTTATTCTTTCACAACAGGAGATATGTTCCACTATGGTCAGCTTAGACTTCTAGAAGAAGCTAATAAGCTAGGGGGGTTTCATATATGTGGTGTTCTGACAAATAAAGCAATTAAGACCTATAAAGATGAACCTGTAGCGGGTCTAAAAGAAAGAACTGCTGTGATATCTTCTTTAAGATGTGTGGATATGGTTATGACTCAAGATAGTAAAGACCCAACTGAAAATCTAAAAAATATACACAAGCAATTTCCAAATGCTGAAATAATTTTAATTCATGGCTCTAATTGGAAAACAATTCCAGGAACAAATTACGTTGAAAAAATTGGAGGCATGGTAGTTCGATCACCATTTTATGAAAAATTGTCTGGAGAGAAAATAACCAAGAAAATAATGTTGAAGAGAAATAGATAATGAAAGGAATAATAATAGCTGCGGGAATTTGCAAACGTTTGAGACCAATTACGGACAATACACCAAAATGTATGCTTAAAATAAACGGTAAATCTATTCTGGACAGAATTATTTTTGCTTTCCGAGATAATGGTGTTGATGATATAGCAGTTGTTAGGGGTTATGCAAAAGAAAAGATAAATTTTTCTGATTTAACCTATTATGAGAATGATGATTTCTACAATAACAACATCCTACATTCTTTGATGTTTGCAAGAGAGCATATGGAAAAAGCATTGAATGAAAATCAAGATATAGTTATAAGCTATTCTGATATAATTTATGAATCTGAGATGGTTAGAAAGCTAGTTGAATCTAAACATCCGATTGCTTCGATAGTTGATGTTGATTGGCAAGATTATTATGGAGGACGAACAGATCATCCTATCGATGAAGCTGAACATGTAGTTTTTGATGATGATATGAAAATTATTAGAATTGGAAAACACGTTTTTACTGGTGAAGAATCTGAAGACAGGCAAGGAGAGTTTATCGGTCTTTGGAAATTTACTCCTGAAGGTATAAAAATATTTCTTAAACATTTTGATAGATTAAATTCAACTTTAAGCATGACTGATCCTTATCAAAATACCAAGGAGTGGCAGAAATCTTATATTACAGATATTTTTCAGGAAATGATTGATCAAGGTGAGGAAATACACGCAGTCGTTGTTAGCAAAGGGTGGAAAGAATTTGATACTGTTCAAGATTTTCAAAATATAGGGGGAGAAATCCCCGAACATGTTGAGTTAGAAGGTGTTAAGAAATGAAAAAAATATATTTGTTAGCGGTATTATTAAGTTTAACAATAATCTTAAGTGGTTGCCAAAAAGTAGTTGATAACGAAGAACAAGAATTTAAAGTTCTTAAGATGGGTTTAATACCTGCAGATGATGCAGATGAAATGATTAGAAATTATGAACCTGTTCAAGAGTATTTATCTGAAGCACTTGGAATTCCTGTAGAGATACAAGTCACTTCTGATTATACTGCTGCAATTGAAGCTATGAGATCAAAACATATTGATATGGCTTGGTTTGGTCCTTTCTCTTATGTGATCGCCTCAAATGTTGCAGGGGCGGAAGCTATTGTGAATGGTGTCAAGGATAGTACAGGAAGTGCATCTTATAAATCAGTTATTATAACGAGAGCAGATACAGGTATTAAAACAATTGAAGATTTAAAAGGAAAAACATTTGCATTTGTCGATCCTGCCTCAACATCAGGAAATCTCATTCCTAGAAAAATGTTTATTGAAAATGGATTCGACCCTGACAATGACTTTGAGACAAGTTTTTACGCAGGAACACACAATGCAGTACAATACGCAATAGCTAATGGCAAAGTTGATGCAGGTGCAAGCAGTGACAACTCATATGCTAGGATGGTTGAATCTGGAGAAATTGATTCGGAAGTTAGTGTTATAATTTATGAATCAGAACCAATACCTGGTTCACCAATTGTTGTAAGAGGGGATCTTCCTGAAAAGTTGAAGAACGACATTCAGCAAGCATTAATTGATATGGATCAACAAACAATCCATGAAGTTGATGGCTGGGGAGGTATTTCAAAGTATCAATTAGTAACTGACTCTGATTATGATGTTATCAGGAATACTGCAAAGATACTTGGAATGGACGTTTCAACAGCGAAGGCTGCAAACAAGTAATTTTT
>CAZZGN010000153.1:0-2374 GCA_964654165.1 uncultured Methanosarcinales archaeon
CACACCACCAAGTATAAGATTGATTCGTGTGAATATGCTGTTTATCCTTTCATCCAGATCGGTCAGCCTGGTCCACTGGTCTGAGGTGGCAGACTCAAGATGTTCTATCTTTGCCTTGAACCCTGTATGTTGGTTGCATAATTCATTCATTTGGTCCCCCTTTATGCTTCTCAAAACCAACTTGCGGTTGCGTTGCCTACCAGTATTTGCCATGTATATCCCGTTGCATCATTATAATCAAAAGCCGGATCAATGTAGCCAAAGCTCTGAGTTGAGCCTGTTTTTGTGGACAAGATATGGACTCCGTTTGTATTGCAATCGGTGACTTTCTCCCCACATACTCCACCTGTGGTTTCAGCCGCATATGCTCCTGTGTCGTCAATGGAAAATAAATCCGCACTTCCAACAGCGGTCACAGTTTTATAAGTTCCATTCAACTCGGTCATTTCATTAAGACCAAAAAAATAAACCAGACTTCCGATTGACAAGTCGTGAGCTACCGAAGACACCACACCCGGATCAGCGCTTGAAATAGCTGTGATATTGTTTGCCAAAGCTGACGTTGCCTCACCACCCCCATTCGCACCGATCCACCCACGAATCATTTTATTTGCGCTATCAATAAGCCTAAATTCGTACTTGTGTGAATGAGCAGTATCAACAGAAGTGTAGTCGGTCATGGGGGAGGTGACTGACTTTACTGAAACAGCACTATAAACAAGATCCGTGTTACCCCCGGTAGAACGATAAAAAACTAGATTTGTGGTGGTGTCAACCGAAGTAAAATAATGCCCATAGGTTCCATTTGCTCCCCACGACATCTCCGTAACACCTAATATGCCATCACAAATTAATAGTCTAACATCACCGGCACTATAATTAGTTATAGGTACCGTAAGTTTGTAGAATGTACTTGCTATTGTTGTTAGTATCCTATTAAAAAAAACACCCGCTGTGTTATTGCTGACAAGTCTTGCACCGTCAGCATGTTCGGTAACATAATTATTAGCATCTTCACCAGTTACAGGCCAGTCAATAGGGTCATCACCTGCCCATAAAGAAAAGTCTGCATTGGTTGTAACAAGCTCACTCCCCAGCGTAGTAATATCAATAAAAGCCATCCCACTCACCAAACTTTTTGTGACATTAGCTTGGGTGACTGAGCCTGAGATTATAACGCCGGCCTTGGCAAAATGATAATAAGTACAGACAAAAACCGTGGACAAGACTGCAACATAGACCAGGAATAATAAATATCTTAAAGCCCTTTGCATAAGCCCTTCTCGCTCCCTTAGCAGAATATCATCAACATAGTATTGATTTCCAGGTTTTAAGTATTTTAAGAATTTCATAATTTACTCCACATCTCCCTTATTTTAACTTCCCTCAGCCCAAAGACCCACATCAGACCCAGCCGCCCAATCATAAGTTGTTCCATCTGTCGTGAAAGTATAAAATATAATAGATGAACCAACCGCCGGTGGATCAATTTCAATATTAACGCCATCGGCATAAGCATCACCATTTAAGTATATCTTTGTCGTCGCACCTTCAGGATCAAAGATAGTCTTCCCAGTTCCGACAACAACAGACGTGAACCTAAATCTTAGCCCTTTTCCAACTACTGTATCAGCATCAGGAAAAGTGAAAATCTGATCATCCACCCCATCCCAGCCCCGGTTCGTCAGAAGCGTTCCAGAGCATTCAGCAGCGGTCAGGGTTACGGCATCGGCTGATTTTTCAACCGTTGTGAATTTAGTTGTTGCACTTCCGTTTTCCAGTATTCCATTTACGAAATTACTACCGTCATAAATAGTTCCCCCGGTTCCCATTACACCATCACCGGTTATAATATTTCCATGAGTATAGCTTGTACCCGCTGCGAAATTTGCCCATTGCCCATCAGAGTCGGTAGTGGTTACATTGATAAAATTACTGTTGTAATAGGCGATGTCTCCGGCACCCGTATAAATCCCGCACATTACGCCGGCAGCCCCGACAGCATTTATTACGTTTTCATTGACGTAGTTAAGATTAGCATGGGCATAAACTGAGTATCCTATACTGGCACCTGTATGTTCTGAATCCATAGTGATCATCGGATTGTCTATGCAGTAAAAAATCCCACCGGCACCTGCAGCATGTGCGATAGCGACAGTCATGTATGCCCCAGTAGAATCTTGATCTAAAAGAAGGGTATTATTTACAAACTCAAATGGATGGGCAGCAGAGTTCCAAATTCCATATACAGCCCCGTCTCCTGTTTGAGTAACTGTAATTCGGTTATTTTGAAATGCCGTTGCACCGTCATCAATATTAATACCATATAACCCAAAGTCTGATCCTGCTTTATTTTCGGCTGAAATTATATTGT
>CAZZGN010000154.1:0-2360 GCA_964654165.1 uncultured Methanosarcinales archaeon
TTTTTTGGTTCTTTGAAAGATATTATCAGACATATTTTATTTCATTAAAATGATTTTAAGTCCAGCTTTAGTTTTTCTAATAAAGTCATTAAATGAATTTATCTCTTTGAGTGTTTTTAAAATAAAATTGGGCCTTAAATAAAATTGTTTATAAGCAGAGTTAATTAATGTAAATAATGTTTCATTGGACAACTCTTTTGTCCAATATTTTGTTTTAAAAGTTAGATTAGGTTTTTTAGCAAATTTTAACCAATAATCATTTTTTATAACACCTTGATTAAGTGCATCATAATATATCTTAGTAGCAGGGAATGGAGTAAATATAGTTATTTGAACATAATCAGTATTTAAATTTTTAGCAAATTTAATTGTTTGTAAAATATCATTTTTAGTTTCTGTTGGACAGCCAATCATAAAATAGGCAAATGTAGATATTCCAATTTTTTTAGTTAAATTAAAAATATTAACAACTTGATCTAAATGAATTCCTTTGTTTAAAACTTTAAGAATTTTTTCTGTACCTGATTCTACTCCATAATGAATTCTATCGCAGCCAGCTTGTTTTAATTTTTTTAACATTTCTTCGTCAACAGTATCTATTCTTGATCTAATATCCCATACAAATTTTAATTTTCTTGTTATAATTTCATTGCAAATATCCATCACTCTTTGTTTATTAACAGTAAAAGTATCATCGTAAATAAATATTTCTTTTATTCCCATTTTAAGACATTCTTCCATTTCGTCGACTACATTTTTAGCTGAGCGTGATCGAAATAATTTCCCCATATTAGGTCTATCACAAAAAGTGCATTGATAAGGACATCCTCGAGAAGTAAACATTGTAGTCATTGTTTTATTTCCTGACAAAATAGACCAATATTTTTTATATGGAGTTAAATGTCTAGCAGGAAAAGGTAATTCATCTAAGTCTTGATTATAATCACGGCATTCATTAATAACTATTTGTTTATTTTCATCTTTAAAAGCAATGTTTTTTATTTCCTTAAGCTTTTTAGGGTTATTTATGTTTTTGATTAATTCAAATAATGGTTTTTCTCCTTCGCCTAAAACAACAAAATCAACCCCTGATAAATCAAGGGTTTCTTTTGGATAAATATGAGCATGGGGTCCGCCTAATATTATTTTAATCTTAGAATCAATTTTTTTTACTATTTCAATGACTTTAATAACATCTATTAATGTAAAAGTCATAGCAGTAATTCCAACTATATCAGGAGATATCGCTTGTATTTTTTTAGCTAATTGATTAGAAGTAAGTTCTTCTACCTGAGCATCAATAATGCTAATTTGGTGGTCAGAATTTTTTTCCAGATAGGCAGCTAAATATAAAATTCCTAAAGGAGGGTCATAACCTCTTTCTTTTTTAATAATTTCTGGATTACAACTAATAATCTCATTTTTACTAGGCGGATTAATAAATAAAATTTTCATTAGTTTTTAAATTTTTTAACAAATTTTTTATCTATGAATTTGTTAAGGAATAATTTTTTAAACCACAAAGGAGTATATTGATAAAATTTATATAAACTTTTTTTAAGAATTAAATATTTTTCAGATGATTTAATAGGTGTTTTTCTATCGAATTTATCAATACTAATCATTTCTTCTAATTCATATTTTCTTTTTATTGGTTGCGCTTTGGTTTTGGGATATCCCATCACGATATAGGCTATTGGGTCTAGATATTTTTCAATTTTAAGCAGTCTTTTCAATTTTTTCTTAAGAGGTAAATGACAGATCCAACAAGCGCCTAATCCATGATTATGGGAAGTTAATAGGATATTTTGGATAGAAGCAGCAGCGCTTTGAATGTGGTCATCGTATTCTATATTCTGAGTTCTTTTATCGTAGAGAACTAAAATTCCAATAGGTGCATTTTTAATTATTACTGAACTACCTAAATCAACTATTTTATTTTTAATTTTTTGATCTTTAATAATTATAAAATGCCATCCCTGAATGTTGCATGCCGAAGGAGCGTGAGTTCCTAATTCAATTATTTTTTTTACTAATTTAAGACTTACTTCTTGATCAGTAAAATTTCTAATACTTCGTCTTGTTTTAATTAGATTTTCTAATTCCATAATTATTTCCTATTATGAACAATTATTTCAGCTAAGAGACCAAAGAAAAATGTTTGTAGCGCTGTAGCTGAAAGAAGAATAACGCTAGTGTCGTAAAATATATTTTTCCAAATAAAACCATAAATAGTTATTCCAACAGCAACAAGAAAAATAAAAAGACCTAATGGTAAGAAAACTTTAATTGGTTTAAAAAATAAACTTAATTTTAAAATAAGACTTATAAAACCAATAAAGCTTTTAAATGGTTTTAAA
>CAZZGN010000155.1:0-2351 GCA_964654165.1 uncultured Methanosarcinales archaeon
CAACATTCCATTCTCTCCACCGAGCATCTTAATAGTTCTTGTTCCTTTACCATACTCAGCATCATTTAGAACCGCTTCCCATATAATGTTTCCGTCGTTCCATGAACCAGAATCCTTACAGAATACATCCTCAAAATGGTATCCCAAAGGTTTTGAGTAAAGAACCATAACTTTCCAAATACCAAGTTTTTGATAAGCGTCATATCTTTCTCCTATAAGATTTTTATAATCTAAACTGGTCTCAACCCCTATCAGTTCGCTACTTCTTTTCATGTCAAATTTTTTGTTGAATTCTTCAATTTCTTTTATGACTTCGACAAGCTTATTATTTTCATTGAATGTCCAAGTTACATCAAATATCTCGTTGTTGTATGTAAAGTTGAAATTTCTTTCTGTACCTTCATTCGTTATCTTCTTTAGAATGTGTTGATGTTCTTTTGCAATTATTATAGGATTTCCAATCATCTCTCTCGCTAATCTTTCCGTAAGTGATGGGTCAATCATAGATTAAGTATTCTTTACTTCCTTTTATTTTTTTCGTCGTTCTTCAAAACTTAAAGTGATAATAAAGAGGCTCCAATCATTCCTGAATTGTTTAGAGAGCTTTTTACGACTTTTGGAGGTTTTATACTGCAATTGTGTTTGAGTGAGTTCTTCATACTCGGAGCAAAGTATTTCCATGCATTTGATATCTTTCCTCCAACCACTATTATACTGGGATCTAGTGTTTGTACGAGGTTAGAAAGGGCCTTTCCAAGGATAGTGCCATATTCTTTCCATACTAATTGAGCCTTCTTATCTTTATTAGCCATTATAAACAACTCAATTGGTTCTTTTATCTTTATCCCTTTGTTTTTAGCTAGTTTTATTATAGCTTTTTTCCCAAGAAAGTCTTCAACAGTCTTTCCATCAAAATGAGAAGCTCCAAATTCCATAGCATTTCCCATTCCTGAATATATCTGTTTATTTATAACAAGTCCAGTTCCAAAACCTGTTCCTAAAGTAACACCAATAACAATCTTACTATTTTTCCCTTTCCCGTATATAGATTCAGCAAGTGTAAAACAATTAGCGTCATTATTAACAAATATTTTTTTTCTGTATCTTTTTTTTAATATTTCTTTTAATTGGATGTTTTCAATTGGTAAATTGAGCAACTTTCCAGGAATACCTTTTTCAAGGTTTTTGAAAGGTCCAGGACATCCAATACCAATTTTGTTGACGTTTTTTGAGAAGACAAAATCAATTGCAGTGAAAAGATTTTCAAGAACTGCTTTCTTGCCTTTTTTGGCTTGGGTTTTGACACAAGCTTCTCTAAGTATGTTGTTGTTATAAAAGAGAGCGGCCTTTATAGAAGTTCCACCAATATCAACTCCAATAGTTTCTTTTTTATTCATTTAGCTTCTTCTTGAAATCTTCCACCATGTCCACTGGTGTAGGATCAATTTCATATAATAATGCAAGATGATATGCGACCCAGTCAGACAAATGGATTGAGGAAAATATCTTTGTCAGTTTTGAATCGCCTTTTATGACCAACTCCATAACTTCAATCCCTTTGGATTTTATCAAATCTTTAGTTATGTCCATCCTTTTTTTTATTCTCGGGTTGTCGTCTTCATCTTTTATTATGATAACATAATAATCACCGAAAATATTTAGGTAACCGTTCATTTCGTTATGGTTTAATTCAGGGAATGTGTTGTAAAAAGCAGGAGTTTTTGCATTTTCGTTAAGAGTTATTTTCCATTTTTCTGCAACAATGGACATGCTGTCAGATGAATAAATTATAGGTATCTTATGTTGCAACTTTACTGCAATTTCCTGGCTCTTTTTCTCGTATAGTTCTTTCTTAAGAACAGATTTTGTATTTTCTACATCTTTTGCTGTTGATTCAATAATGCCAGAGTTTTCAAGTATAAACAATATAGGGAAGAACTGATATCCTATTGCTTGTCTTGGCTCTATGTTTTTTGGAACAGTTAGGTGGATATCGTTGTTCATCTTAGCAATTTCCTTTAATTTGCCCCCTGAGCTGATAGTCATTATTTCTGCTCCTGTCTTCATAACTTCTCTATAAGCATTTATTGTTTCTTCAGTGTTTCCAGAATAAGAAATCACAAAGACTAAACTTTTATCGTTAACGTATTTCGGAATGTTATAATTCTTAAAAACGGACACTGGTATCTTCGAGTCGTTCATGTAGCATTTCAATAGGTTTCCTGGAAGTGCACTTCCTCCCATCCCAAATACAAAAATGTGATCGAAGCTTCCATCTGCAGAGATGTTTTCTGTTAGCTTTTTTGCGACATCTATCTGTTCGTGAAAATTAAGTAGTACTGAACGCATAT
>CAZZGN010000156.1:0-2346 GCA_964654165.1 uncultured Methanosarcinales archaeon
AAAAGATATTATTAAAGAATTAGACAAGGCACAAAAGAAAGTATTAGGAAAAAAACAACCAATTTGGGTTATTCACAAACCAAAAGAAGTTGAGATGCTTGTTGTAAAACTTGTAAAAGGAGGCAACTCAAGTTCAAAGATAGGCATAATCTTAAGGGATAAGTATGGTATCCCTTCAGTACAGCAAGTGACTAAGAAAAGCATTACACAAATAATATCAGATAAAAAACTTACGCCAAAACTACCAGAGGATTTGATGAATCTCATAAAGAGAGCACTTGTGATTATAGAACATCTTGAAGAAAATAAGAAAGACATGACTGCAAAGAGGGGTCTAGAAATTACAGAATCAAAGGTTAGAAAACTTATTGTTTATTATAAGAAAACAAAGAAACTTGATGCGGACTGGAAATACAATCCAAAGGACGCTAAGTTGTATGTGGAGTAAGTTGTCCACACACAATCTTTTCAAGGAATTTGTACAGAAGGCAGCAGAAAAGTTCAAATCTATCGATAAAAGGAGAACTGTCAGGGTTATCTCCCATATCGACAGTGATGGGATATCTGCTGCTTCTATACTTCTTTCTACACTTACAAAATTAAAATATAGGTATTCGATATCGTTTGTGAAACAGCTTGATTTGGAAACTGTAAACGAACTAGCAAAAGAAGATCACATCAATTATATTTTTACGGATCTTGGAAGTGGACAATTAAAAGAAATTGTCTCCAAGTTTGAAAATAAACAAGTGTTTATACTTGACCACCACATTGTGCAAAATGCTAAATTGAAAGAGAATGTTGTGCACATTAACCCTATGCTTTTCGGAATTGATGGTTCTATGGAGATTTCAGGGTCAGGAGTTGTGTATATGTTTTGTAATTGTATTAATCCTAAATCAGTTTCAATGGCGCATATAGCTCTAGTAGGGGCAATAGGAGATAAGCAGGACAAAAAGAAGTTTTCTAAATTGAATAATGAAATTCTTGAAGAAGCTATCAAAGAGGGAAAAATAAAAACGAAAAAAGGAGTCCGTTTTTTTGGAAGGCAGACAAGACCTTTACGCAAATTGCTTGAATATTGTACTGATCCCTATATACCTGGAGTCACAGGTTCACCTGAAGGTGCAATTGAATTTTTAAATTCTCTCAATATACCTTTCAAGAGAGGAGAAAAAAATAGGAAAGTTGTTGATTTGTCTGAAGATGAAATGAAGAGATTGATAAAAGGGATTATCAAAAAAAGAAAGGATGAAAAAAATCCGAAAGATATTTTTGGCACTATCTATGTTGTTTGTGAAGAAGAATTAGGAAGTCCTTTGAAAGATGCAAAAGAGTTCTCAACATTACTTAATGCTTGTGGACGATTAGGAAAGGCATCTTTAGGAGTGGGAGTTTGTATGGGAAGTAAAAAAAGCAAGGAGGATGCAATTGACTTGCTCAAATCATACAAAAAAGAAATTCTTTCAGCTATTAAGTGGTATGAAGCAAACAAAGATGGAGAAGATGTCAGGAAAGGAAAAGGATTCATAATAATTAATGCAAAAGCAAACATCATCCCTACACTTGCAGGAACTCTTGCTTCTATACTTTCATACTCTTCTGAGATGAAAAATTTAAGTCACTTTTTTGTGTTGGCACAAAACGTCGACGGGACAACAAAAGTATCTGCAAGATATCTAGGAAATGATGATAAAAATGTAGAGGAAATTCTAAAAAATGTTATAAAAAAAGTTGGTGGAGAATCAGGAGGCCACAAACTTGCTGCTGGAGCTGTCATACCTACTTCAAAAGAAAATGACTTTATAGAAAAACTTGAAAACGAACTTAAAGAGCATTAATAATTCTATCAATATTCTCTGCTACATCAGAGCCTTTCTTCGTCAATGTGAGAACTTTCAATCTGCCTCTTTTTTCGAAATTAACCAAACCTTCTTTTTCCATTTGCTGAAGAATTTTTACAACGTGAGAATATGTGCAATCAATTTGTTTTGCTAAGGAAGATGCATAAATTTCAATTTTAGAATTATGAAGCGTGACAAGCATCATAGCAGGTTTCTCTCGAAACAGAACGTTAAACATTTTTTTATTCTTCATTAAAATCCCCAATTAATATTTAGTATATATCTTGAATTTAAATACTTATCGTTTTTGAAATATATTTTGCAAAATTTGTTATACAATATGTATTTATGTAAAATCTGGTTGAAGAAGTTATATTTAAATGTTTTGTTAAAAGGTGGGGTCACTGGGATTTGAACCCAGGACACCTACGTCTTCAGCGTAGTGCTCTCCCAGTCTGAGCTATGACCCCATAGCAAGTAATAAGAAAAAATAATCCATTTA
>CAZZGN010000157.1:0-2339 GCA_964654165.1 uncultured Methanosarcinales archaeon
CTGCTGCAATGTTGTATAGACCGCAGTTAAGAAGTGAATTAGAAAAAGATTTCTTGAAGATGGGTGAATTCTTAGTCGAAAAAATTGGGCATAAACTGCCTGATATAAAAGGCGAGAAACAAACTACTTTAACATAATACCGACAGGACAATGATCACTGCCCATAATCTCATTTAGAATGAAAGCGTCTTTAACCTTTTCGATATCATTAGTTAAGAAATAATCAATACGCCAGCCTATGTTTTTTTGTCTTGCAGAAAATCTATAACTCCACCATGAATATTTTATTTCTTCAGGATAAAAATGTCTGAACGTGTCTATAAAACCTTTTTCAAGATGTTTTGTGAAATTATTTCGTTCTTCATCTGTAAAACCTGCATTTCCTGGACGAGTTGCTGTAGTTTTGTTAGATTGTGGATTTTTCAAATCAATTTCTTTATGAGCGACGTTTAAATCACCACAGACATAAACAGTTTTTTTGAAAGAGGAGATGAGTTTTCTAAATTCTTTATCCCACTCTTCTCTGAAAGGTAATCTTAATAATTCAGGACCTGCATTTGGTGTGTAAACATTGATTAAAATAAAATCTTCAAATTCAGCTGTTATTGTACGACCTTCATTATCAGTTCCATAACTAACTTTTATCGGTTTTACTTTTGTGAAGATAGCTGTTCCTGAATATCCTTTTTTTTCTGCATAGTTCCAATAAGAAGTATATTCAGAAAGAACTGGAAGTTGTTCGTTTATTTTTGTTTCTTGTAAGCATAAAATATCTGGATTTAATTTTTTAATTATGTCTTCGAAGCCTTTTTTACTAATTGCTCTTATTCCATTTACATTCCAGGATATTATCTTCATATTTAATTGGAGATATTCTACATTTATAAATTATTCTGTATCATAACCTTTTTTCCGACTTTATCTCTGTGGTATAACCCTGGTGTAAATTCCAACGCATTAAAAATCGGTCCGTCAGTACAGCAAAGCTCCCCAGTAGGAATGGTGCATGCACCACATATTGCTTCACTACATTTTGTATATCTCTCAACGACATAGTTGATATTTCCCAATGAAGTATACTTCGTTTCAATCATATGTGCCTTTGCCATTGCTATTTCAGGTCCACAATTTAGGAAAATGCTATCTTCTACACTATTTTCAGCTAGATATCTTTGTAATAGTTCTACAACAGTTCCGTGTCTTCCATAACTTCCATCATCTGTAGCTGTTTCTATTACCCCCATATCATTGAAACTATCTAAATATGCCAACTCATCCTTATTTTTTGCACCAATAATGAATATCTTTTTTCCTTTGTGATGTTTAGCTGCATGAT
Source organism: uncultured Methanosarcinales archaeon (assembly GCA_964654165.1). Taxonomy (GTDB): domain Archaea; phylum Nanobdellota; class Nanobdellia; order Woesearchaeales; family CAZZGN01; genus CAZZGN01. Next base: position 1,337 of record CAZZGN010000157.1, read on the forward strand.
GGATGGGTGCAATTCCACAACCTGCTCCAACATAAACAACAGTTTTTCCCTGAGGATTGTATTTTTTTGTGTTGCCGTATGGACCTTTAATTCTTACAATACTATTCTCTCTTAGATTGAATATTTTTTCAGTAGTTGGACCAACTTTTTTTATCAACAATTCTAAACCATTTTCATCATTTGCAACTGAAAAGGGTTTGCTATGTTCATTATCAACTTTTAAATGCACATACTGACCTGGTTGAGCGTCAATATTTTCATAAAACCTTATGATTCTTAATGTATCACTTAATACTTCAATATTTTTTACAACAAAATTTTGATATCTTTTCACATCTTTTTTAATGAAAAGATTTTCTGATTCATTAGTTCCGTTTATCAAATCTCGTTCCACAGTGTGAAAATACATTACTTTTTCATCAATAGTCATTCCTCTAAGTCTTGTTCCAATTGCATATAGAAAACTATTATTTATTTCATTAAGCATTCTTATATCATTTGCATCGCTTATACCACCCATAACTATAGAAGGCATTCCGAATTTACCGTGTAATTGTTCAGCAGTTTTTAATGTTGTTGGAAATATTGGTTTTCCTGATACGCCTCCAAATCTGTTGTATAATTCAGGATTAAAACCACCTAAGGTATTGATATAAGAAAGAGCGTCTGCTCCGTTATCAATACATGCCTGAGCAACTTCGATTAAGTTGGGGACACCAGCATTTACTTTCACTATTAATTTTTTATCTGTTGCTTTTTTTGATTCTCTAACTACTTCTCCTGCTACTTTGGGATCAGCACCGATTAATATACCTCCTGCAACCGCATGAGGACATGAAATATTTAATTCAATGATACGAACTTTTCCTATTTTGTCAAATTCGTTGACACAATAAGCAAATCTTTCTGGCGTACCTTCACCAACTTGAGGAATTACCGTTGTGCCCCCTGGGATGGTTTCCACTAATTCTCCAATTTCCCTAACCATTTCTTTTATTCCAGG
>CAZZGN010000158.1:0-2304 GCA_964654165.1 uncultured Methanosarcinales archaeon
TATAGTTGTAGCTTTGGGAGTGATGGTTGTTTGGACAGAGTTAATGGGACGGCGTGTGGGGATGGAGAGAGTTGTGTTGCGGGGATTTGTGTTGAGTCTGAGCCGGTTTGTGGTGAGGATATTGATTGTTACTATTTAGATGCTTCTGCAACTGGTGCAAATAATGGAAGTGATTGGGCAAATGCTTGGCAGACTATTGAAGATGCTCAAGCAGGAACTGCTGCACTTGGGGGTTGTTCTGGATGCACTGTTTTAATTGAAGAAGGAAATTATATTGGTCAATATTATGAATGGTCTTCATCTCCGGAAAGAACCGATTACCTTACATTTAAATCAAGAGATGGTGCAAAAGTAAAGTGGATTAGAAAAGATAATGATTTAGTTGTTGTTAATCTTGGAAGTACCCGAAATCATTATTTAAGATTTGAAAATATTGAAATTCAAGGGAATTTTATTACTACAAGTAATCCAGATCATATGGCTAGTTATATTCAAATTGTAAACTGTACTATTGGAGGGATACATGAAGATGATTCAAGATATGAATATGCTGGAACAGATCTTTCAAGTTATCCTGCTGGGGCTCCACTTGTTATAAGGGGTGGAACAGACATTCTTGTTGAAGATTGTGAAATATTAGAGGGAAGTCTTGGGTTGTATATACGAGATGCAGAGAATGTTATTGTTAGAAATAATGAAATTCATGGTATGTCAAAGAGGGCGTCAGGTGTTAAGAATAGTAAAAATGTAATTGTTGAAAATAATCATGTTTATGATTGTCGGGCGAGGGAGTTGGGTGTAGAGACTGCTTGGGATGATTATATTTTTATTGCAGGAGACCCAAATATTTCTGTAGATGATGATATCGGCCTTCATCATATGGAAATAAATATACAAGATAGCTTTACCATCGGTGTTGTTGCTTATTTTAATTTTGATGAACCCAGAGATTTTATTAAACCAACTTTATTAGAAGACTTTTCAGCAAAACTACAATCTTCAGTTCCTATTGCAGAAAATGAATTATTTATCAGGGTTAGTGAAAATATAAATGGGGTAACAAGTGAAAATAGCATAGATATTGCGCTTAATTCATTAAATGGGGGTAGTGGTTATTATGATTGGAATAGGACTACTTATGATATTGATGAGAGTAATGGTCTTTCTGTTGTGTATCCAGAAATAATGAATCTTGGAGATGTAAAATCAATTGCAATAATTTTAGCTGCAGACAAAGAAGAATTTACATTAAAATTTGGAGAGAGAACAAATCCTGGAATTAAATTTGCTGATGGGCATCATTCAGTTTTATTTGTAATGTCTGGGGATAATTATGTCTTCAGAAATAATACCTTGCATGGAGGGGGTGCAATGGGGCTTTTTACAATGGGATATCAAACATTCTCAAATACTTTACTTGAAAATAATCTAATGTATGATATTGATGGCTCTCAGTTTACACGTATGTATTTTGGAAAAAATGTAACTTTTAGAAGTAATACTATTGTTGGAAAGCTAAATAGTGATGAAAGTGTTAGTTGGGGGGATAATAGTTATTATGATGGAGCAACTACCTTTTTTATTGATAGTCTTGATTATTATTTTGGAGAGAGTAAGGATTTTATTATTCCTGGAAAACCGGTTGAGGCAGGCAGTTTGAAAATATATAATGGAACTACTACTAATGAGGATAATCTTATTGCAATAGATGATAGTGTAGGTAATCTTGTTCTTGTGGGAGGTATCCATGGATATACAGATATTACTGGGACAATAGATTATTCAAGTGGTGAAGTTAGTATTACAAGTATAGTTCCTGATGAACTTATAAATGGAAGAATTCTTTATGATATAGAAAATAATGGTGAAACCTTAGTTATTGAAAATAATATTTTTGTTGGGCACTTATCAAATATGGGGCTTCCAGAAAATAATAATAAAAATATTGTGTATGGTGGTGGAGAGATTGGGCAGGATACATTGACAATGAATTCTGAGGAAAATATGAATGGAGAAAAATATATGTTTAACGATAGTTTCTTTGTAAATGCCATATTTAAACCAAGACATGGTTTGTTTCCTGGAGAAATTGATTTTCATCCATTAATGGATTCTCCTGCTTGTGATGGGAGTGTTAATGGGCAAGAGGGGATTGCTGTGGGTGCGTTGGAGTGTGTTTAGAGTTAGTTGTTAAAGGTTTGGATAAGTTTTTAATTCTGTGATGTATTGATTGTATATGGAAAGGTGTGGGTGGATTTTGGGGAAGGGTGAATTTTATGTGGAGTATCATGATAAAGAGTGGGG
>CAZZGN010000159.1:0-2302 GCA_964654165.1 uncultured Methanosarcinales archaeon
CAAAAGTACTCCACCTTCTTATTTTTGGTTAGCCTCTGATACAAATGATAGAAATTATGACACAGCATTAGGTTTGCTTTCTATACCTCCAAGAGTTTCTAGTCAGGAAAAAGATAATGTTAAATTAACCCTAATCGATAATCAAGGATCAGATGGTTGTTTTGAGTTAGCCTCTCCAGAAGAAAATGCATTCCTATTGTTTGCAGGATGGCCAATAGATAGAGTTGCTGGAGAACCAACAGAACCAGAAGACCCAGATTATCAAAGTTGTACTGATGACGATGGAGGAATAAATAATCGAACCAAAGGAAGTGTCTTGGCTTATTTTACAGGTAATGCTGTACCTGCAGAATTAGAAGATACTTGTGTGGGTTCAAACTTAACAGAATATTCTTGTAGCGCTACTAATACTAGCGTATCTACAATAATAAAATGCTCTTTTGGATGTGATGACGGAGCATGTAATGATGAGATCATTGGCCCTTGTGTAGATGCGTGTAATATTACTGACACTAAATGTAGTGGAACAAAAGCGGTTAAGATTTGTGGAGATTTTGATGATGACGAGTGTAATGAATGGGGTAACGCAACTACTTGTAATTATAGATGTAGTAATGGAAAGTGTGTTAATAGGTCTACTGGAGGCATAGGAACAGACCCAGATTATTGTAGCGATGCAGGTTTCTTTTGTGGTGCACCAGCCCAATGTCCACAAGCTGACACATTGACAAAGGAAGATTATTTCTGCGGATTCCCCGGAGATGTTTGTTGTAAAAGCGCTTTTGAAAAAGAAACTTGTTCAGATTTAGGTGGAACAATATGCCCTTCAGGTAAGGAATGTAGCGAAAGAACAGTAACTGCTAGTGGCACTGCTAATTGTTGTAAGGGAACTTGTCAAGATGCTGGAACAACTACAACTGAAACAGAATGTGAAGAAAAAGGTGGTTTTTGTAAAACCTCATGTTTTTCGTCTGAAAAAGAAGAAGCATATAGCTGTGATGGCTCTAGGAAATGTTGTTCAAGTTCAACAGCAGAGGATGAGGGTTCAAGTCTTTGGATAATTATTTTATTAATTATTTTAATTATTTTGGTAGTTCTTGCGATAATATTTAGAAATCAATTAAAGATCTGGTTATTTAAAATGAAAAGCAAGTTTACCAAAGATAAGGGTCCTGCACCAACAGGAAGACCTGGAGGATTCCCTCCAAGACCAGGAATGCCACCAAGAAGAATGCCACCAAGAGGAATGCCAAGAAGACACGGAATAAGACCTAGGCAAATAATTCCTAGAACTGGAAGACCAATGCCCCCAAGAAGACCAGCTCCAAGACCAGCTCCAAGTGATAAAGGGTTTGATGATACTTTAAAGAAATTAAAAGATATGACCAAGTAGGTTAGCTAAAGATTTATTAATACTTTTTATTTAATTCTATTATGAAAAGAAGTGCTATATTTGTAGTATTGTTATTAGTCATTTTAATAACAATCCATACTATCTCAGCGGTAGATATAACATTATCAAAATCATCTTATCAGCCAGGAGAAACCCTCCAGGTAGAGATAATAGGTAATTTTGTTGACACTTTAGATGTAGACAATATTCATTTACGGAAACAAGGAAGTCCAAAATCAATTCCTGTTGAAAAAGATTTAGTTTTTCAATTCCCTAAATATTATCTTTACATGACCCCATTACCTGATGAATCAGAAAATATTTCATTACAAATTGAAGACACTCGATATATGGAGGGAGGAGATTTAAAATCAGACGATATTGTTAAGCAAGTTTCAATACAAGAAACAGGGGTTTCTGCAATATTTTTTAATCCGGGGTTTGTCTCAGCAGCAGATGATTTTACAATTCAGGTTAAAAGTCTATATTCGAGTCAATCTATAGATGCAGTTTTTGAAGCATCAGGAGAGACTCAAAATTTTTATGCAATTGAAGATGTGCCCTATACTCTTTCATTCTCTTTATCTGAATTAGAAACAGAAACCTCTAATCTTGATATTAATGGATACAGTCTCCCAATCTTTATCCTTCATGAATTACCCCTATCTGAAGATAATTGCTCCAAGCAAGGAGGAGAAATATGCCAACAAAATTGGAACTGTAATCAAACAGAAATTGAAACAATAGATACATTGTCTTGTTGTTTAGGTATTTGCGAACCTTCTTTAGATTGTGTTCCAGATTGTACTAATAAAGAATGTGGTGAAGATGGTTGTGGAGATTTTTGCGGTAATGATTGTGCTCAAGAGTTTGGAGATGAATTTTTTTGTGATTCTGATTTTATTTGTG
>CAZZGN010000160.1:0-2302 GCA_964654165.1 uncultured Methanosarcinales archaeon
AGATTTGTAAAGACTTAACAATTTCAGCAAAGATTTTTACTAATACTTGGAAGGAATTAGAAAAGTTTTTTGGTGTTCCAATCGGAAGATTTCACGAAGTAAGTGAAGAGAAAACTCAAAAGATCGCAGATCAAGAAGAAATTGTGTATATTTTAGTTTGCCAGGATAATGATATTTCAAAAGAGGAGATGATTAAATTAATTGATCATGATCCAGATCCTCAGAATAATGTTATTATGGCTTTTTTGAAAATTATGGATCTATTCCCAAAAGCCGATGCGGTTAAGGAGGGTGGGAACAAGGGAAACCAAAAGAAGTAAAGTGGGATGAAATGTATGGATTATTAGCGAGAGAACATGGCTGGACTTATGAAACAATCGGGAAAATGGATCTTGACGAATTTTTTGAAGCTATTGAAACCATTCTGGAATATCGAAAAAAGATCTTCCCAGTTGACGTAACTCTTCAGAGTCTTAAGAAAGTCTTATTTGAGTTTATGGGAGTTAAGGAGCAACCAAAACTTAATGAAAAATCATTAAATTCATATAAAATACCTCATTTTACTTTTACTGAAGAACAGAAGGAAAAATGGATCGCAGCTGGCATGCCCAATCCTTCAAAGTTTTTTAATAAAAAAATAAAGAAAAAGAGGAAATAAAAAATGGCTATGATACCAATTCCAGGCGGAATGAGTGCGGGAGTTTTAAAGGCATTTATAACGGCTGATACAAAAGGATTAACTACCGGATTAACCAGAGCCTCTGCTCAGATCACTCAATTCTCGAATGTTACAAAAACGAAGATGGCAGGGATCTCGACTGCGGTTGCGGGAGTTGGTAAAGCCTTTATTGGATTGAATCTTGCCGTAGCAGGAGTAGTAGCTTTCAGCATATCAAGATTTGCTAAATTTGATAAAGCTATGGCCCAATCAACTGCTGTATCAAAGGTAACAACAGAACAGTATAAACGAATGTCGGATATGGCTCGAAGTGTTGCAATCGACTTAAATATTGCAGCATCTAAAACAGCAGAAGCATATTATTTCTTAGGATCTGCCGGATTAAAACCAGCCCAACAGATAAAAGCTTTCAATGGTACATTACTCTTATCAAAAGCCGGAGTCATGGGAGTTAATGAATCTGCATCAATGTTAACCAAAACCATGAAGGGATTCAAGATTCCGTTTAGCGAGACAAATAAAGTAGCAGATATTTTAGTTGCCGGATTTACTAATTCAAATATGACTCTTCTTGAGATGGGCGAAGCCATGAAATATGTTTCAGGAGTTGCCAGAACTGCAAATACGGATCTTTATGAAACCGTTACAGTTTTGGGAATGTTCGCAGATGTTGGTATTACTGGATCAATGGCAGGAACATCTTTCAAAAGAGCATTACAGAATCTGAAAGCTCCAAGTGCAAAAGCAAGAGAATGGCTCGAAAAACTTGTTGACGTTTATGATCCATTAACTGGAAAAATGAAGTCTTTTAAAACTGTTATGTCAGAACTGATTCCCAAAATGAAAAAATTAAGTGATGAAGAAAGGAATATGGCGGCTTCTGCTATATTCGGAATCAGAGCAATCGCAGGAATGGAAGAAGTATTTTTTCAAGGTGCCGAAGGAATGGAAAACTTTGAAGAGAAATTGAGAAGTTCTGCCGGATTAGCAAAAGAAGTTGCCGGAAAACAACTGGCAGCTTTTTCTGAGAGATTAGGAATAACATTCAAAATTCTCGATGACATAGCCATGACAATTGGAGAAATTGCGATAAATGAAATTGCTGGTGATCTTGATAATCTTAATACAAAATTAAAGGAAACAAATACAAACTTAAAAGATAATAACGAATATTTAAACGCATCCATAAAAGGATATATTGCATTTAATAAATTTATGGCTAAAGCTATTAAAACAATTTTTCAAGGAATAATAGCATCAACCGTTGTAGTTGGCGGAGTCGTGAGAATATTGTTTAAATTTTCAGAAATGATGGATTTAATAATTCAAGAAATGGGTGTCACTGTAGATGTTATATTAGCAGGGTTTTTAAATGTAACAAAAAGTATTTTTAAAACTGCTTGGGAATATGTAGTAGAATTTAGCAGAAAGTTTGATAGAGTTGTCAATGCAATATTGGGCTTTAAGTGGGAAGAAGTAAGAGAGATTATTACCGAAGCATTCAAACCAAAAGAATCTATAACCGATGCTTTCAATAATACATTAGATACATTCAAAGAAAATCTTACTGATTTAAAAGATGCATTTAAAGATGATTTTTTTGAAATAGGTAAAATAATAGAA
>CAZZGN010000161.1:0-2284 GCA_964654165.1 uncultured Methanosarcinales archaeon
CGGATATAAAAATTTAAAAAAAGAGACAGTTAAGGGGCTTGGCGGAAACTTAAAGTATTTTAAAACTGATTTTGTAAAAAATACAAATAATCGTGATCCCATTCTAAATGAGGTATTCTTAATATAGGAATTTTCTCTCCTCTGTTTCTCCTATTAAATTTTATGATCTGATTTCCTTCCTTAATGAATAAAGTAAATTGTTTTACGCCTTGTTCTCCAGTAGTAGGAGCAACGAATACAGATGCGATTTCACTTGATTGTGCACCGACAACGATTGTTCCTGGGTTGACACTTGTCTGACCCCAATCTGCACCAGCAGCTTCAATTGAAATTGTTCTTGCAGTAGCACCATTATTGGTGAAAGTTAATGCATAAACAGCTCCAGTAGCTGGTACGGTCTTAACAGCTGAGTCTAAGCTTATTACTAAGCCAGTCTGTGGCTGATTTGTCTGCGCAACAACGCCTATTAATTCAACAGCTTCTATAGTCTCGCTAACAGATACATCATCATTGTAAATAGTTACTGTGATGTCGTATTCGCCAGTTGAGAAAGCTGGTAAAGATACAGGTAAGTACATTATTGCATCATCATCTTCGTATACAGTTATAGTGTTTGACCGTGGTATTGGGTTTAATTCTATACCGTCAATTCTAACTTGTGCTCGAACACCTTCTGCGTTGTTCTGTCCGATGTTTTCAACAAGAATTGCTGTGTATAAAACATTAGCTTGCTGATCAAAATCGACATCATTAATTGCTAAGTTGTCGTCCAATTTCTCAACACTTATTCCATTTTGTATGGTATATGTATCAAGTAAGTGGTTATGTAATTGCCAGCCAGCGTCACCATCAGCATTTACTTCCTCACTGCCGTATACACGAACAGTAAAGTCGTAGTCTCCCTCATCAATCTCGTCAACAGATGTGTCGATGCTTAATTCAGTCTTGAAATCATCTTGATCAAGAGTTAATTCAACATTATCATCATCGTCGCCGAACATTTTGAATTCACGAGTTTCGATAGTATCGCCGTTAAACTCAATTTCAACAGTCATATCTGAGATTCTTTGTTCACCTTCAGTTTCCAGTTCAATTTCGAACTCGATCATATCTCCGTATGTTAACTCATCTTCTTCTAAGTCAACTTCAGAAATTAGACCAGGTAATAGTTCGTAATCTGCTTCTGGATCTGATTCAACTACATGAACCGTAATATCTTCTACCTCATCAACAGGTGCGTCTAGAGCAACAGTAATTGTATATGTTCCTATACCGTTGATACCTAAACTTTCTGTTGTAAATGTAGCTGGTACTGATACACCGTATGCTTGTGGTATATCTACGTAAACAGTAGCTTCGTATTCAATCCCAGTGTCTTCTTCACCGTTATCAACATCTTGTGTTGCAGTGACTAAAACGTTGTCAATAGCATCGCCTGAATCAGCATTAAATCTAAAAGTAACCGTATCAGCATTATCTGTTATTGTTACATCATTAGTATTAATACTATCAAAACCAGCCATTGCACCCGGTACTGCACTCATTACAAGTACAGCAAATAGTACACTAAATAGTGTTTTTAGTATTTTATTCATTTGTTTCGACCCCCGAAGCACAAACTAAAAGTAGCTTATGCATTGGTTACTAACCATTCGTAGCAAAACCTTATAAACCTTACGGAGTGGTACTCCTAAAAAGCTATTTAGCATAGCGTTTTTATGTGTTTAATGCAACAAACAAAAATATTATCTAAAAAATATAAATTATAAAAATACAAAAAGAGGAAAGCTTATCGCTTTCCTGCTAGTGTAAACATATAGACTGCGCCAAGAATTACAATGGCAGCAATAATTGAAACTACAATCATTGCAGTTGCCATGTCTATATCTGTGCCTGCAAATGCACCCGTGATCTGATTACCTAAGTCATCAATCTGTATGTTTGTATCAGATGTACCTGACACAGTTACAGTTAGCGTCTTACTTGCAACCTGCTCACCTGCGACATAAGCTGAAACTATTGCAGTCTTTGCACCAGTCATTCCATCCTTCGGAGTTACGTAAACATAGAACGGAACATCTGTTCCTGCAGGTAAAGATAACTCTGCAGGTTCAATTCTTGCACTTTCAGCCCAATCAGCATAACCTTCAATACGTATATCAAATACTTCTGAAGCTGTACCACTATTCTTTATGCTTAATGTAAACTTAGTAGCACTGCCAACATTTGCTGTTCCTGCAGTTGTACCTGTTATTAATGCAGCTGCATCAACATCGCTATCAGG
>CAZZGN010000162.1:0-2283 GCA_964654165.1 uncultured Methanosarcinales archaeon
TTCCAATATAATGCATCTTATCTATCAATCTTCCTTGAGGGAATTGTAATTCTTTTGATATATCAACTTCGTCTCCTAATAATATAATATCAAATTCTAATTCATAAACTGCATTTTCTCTATAATTTATATAGATTGATTTATATTCCTCTGCCATCCTGTACGGCATTTTGTTTAAATTGTTTATAGTTATGACCCTTCATCTTTTGAATCTCTTTTTTAATTTTATCACCAAAAATTATTCCCAGTAATCTATCTAATTCAGATTTTCTTTTCCATAAAACTAGTTTTTTATGTTCAGATAATGGCTTTTCTCTTTTTTTAAATTCATCTTCCCTTAACCTAATAACTCTTAATTGAATATACTTTACAATTTCTTTTGTTGTAACGGGTGTCCTTTTATATTTCATTGTTCATAAACCTCTTTCCACCATTTTTCACTGCTACAATACACTGAATAGTAACATATAACTGCCGGCTTTATTTCCACAATCTACACAATAGTGTGTACAATCACTACAACATGTATAAGTAATAGAATCAATATCAATCCTTTTTCCACAACCTTTTGTTCCTCTTAATAAACTCTCTTCTCTAATTATTTTCAAAGAAATCAATTCCATTTCTCTATCCTTTATTTCTTTATCAATTATCATTTTTCTTCTCCAACCTTCTTTCAACACTCTCAAACATCTCTTTTTTATTTTTCATGTTTTCTGATTCTATACCTAACTTCTCCATAAGACATTCCATTCTTTTAACTATTATTCTAGCATTATGAATACAACAATCACAATTTGTAGTATCTAATTTTAAATCTACATTATTCCACCAATCTAATTCTTCTCTTACTTGTTCTTCCTGTTTATTCATTTTGCAAAACCTCCCAGTCATCTGCAATAAGATCCACAACTTCTAACATTAAAGGCATACTCTGTCCTTCTCCTATTGAAACCATAGGGATATTAGTTTGTGAAACCCATACAAAATTCGCAGGGTAACTTATTTCCTTCCATTCAGGTCTAAATATTTTAGTTTTGTTGTTTAAATCTCCTTTTGCTTCTACAATTGGTGATCTTACTCTTTCTTTAGAGTGTTCACATTTCTTTAGTGCTTCTATAAAGTTCATCTTCTAAACCCCCTTGTAATACTGCTATTAATAATAAAACCGTAATTCCAATTCCAAATAATATAAAGTTTTCAATTTCCATTGGTTTTTAAAGATTAATTATCTTTTCTTCCTTACTGGTTTTTTCTTTGTAACTTTTTTAACCTTCTTTACAGGTTTCTTGACAGCCTTTTTCTTCACAACTTTTTTAGTTGCTTTTGCTTTCTTAGCGGATTTTTTTTTCTTTTTACCACCTCGAGCCATCGCTGCTTCACAGACATCTCCATTTCCATTTATAAAATAAAGGAAACCAGGTTTTCTAACTATTGCATTTTTTAATATAATTTTTGTCATTTTATTTTTATTAACCTCCTTTCATTATTAATTAATTAAGTTTCTTTCCCATTTATTTTTTAACATACATACTTGCTGAATTTACTGAGCTAAAAGGTTTGAATTTTTTGAATGGACTTCTTGGCTTAATCCTTCCATCTCCGACATAAGTATCATCTTGCCTTATTTTATTAATCATCCATTCTCTGTCAGCTTCTTTATCATCATTATCTTGCAAATTCTCTACAACAATTGCATTACGAAAAATATTAACAATTCCTTTTCTAATCTCACGGTGTGGATCTTCTTCAAAATATTTTTTAAGCTTCGCACCTTCTAATTTCTTTGAACATTTCTTACAAGACATAATTAAAAATAGAATTCCACCGTTGGCTAGACCAACACCCATGTCATCTTCACAATCTTCACAGATATCTCCATCACAAATTTCGCACCTTTTATTTGCTATAACTCGACGACAATCATCACAAATGTTAACTTCTGTCTTTTTCATTTTATTTATCTAACTATCTATAGTTTATATTAGTTTTTATAACTTATAAATATATCTCTTCGAAAATTAAACATTGCATTTCATTACAGAACTCCTCAGCTCACATCTTCACGGAGCAATTCTTCTCATCTTGAATATGATACATTGCATTTCAGTCCAATTCAGTACAGGACAGGACTCCTCTCCTCTTGCCACATCAGGACATTTGAATATGATTTTTGATTTTATGATACATTGCATTTCAGGTCAACTGAATTCCCTGCATCTCATTACTCCTCTTATCTCGGTTAGACATTTCATTTTGAATATGATACATTGCATTGCTCTT
>CAZZGN010000163.1:0-2257 GCA_964654165.1 uncultured Methanosarcinales archaeon
TATTTTCATATTCTTCTCCATAAATTCTAACGCCACTCAAAAAATAAAGTGGCAAAAAATAATTAATCTTCTTCCCAAAATTCTTCCATCAAGTTTTTAGAGCATCCTTTATTTATTATTTTATAAATCTTTCTTGTCATAGATTCAAGTATCATTGTATCAAATACTCCTGCTGTAGCTTCTTGCCTTACTGATGAATTTCTCTCTACTGGTCTCCATCTTTTTATAAATTCTTCTTCCTTAAAGTTTTCTTGATTCTTTAACCATATTCTAAGGAATGTAAACATTACAGCATTCTTATACATCCAGTTATCCCTATGAGGATTACCAAAACATTTTTTATATAGTATACAAAAATCTTTCATCAAACCAAACTTTTCAGAGTCTAAATCTTCTAAAAACAATGGTAATTTAGTTCTATTAAGATTTGTCCTTACAATAGAAGTTCTTATTCCATTATAAAGAACATTTAATATGTCTCCAATTTTTATAGAATTTATACCTCCTCTGATGGTTACTTCTATTGGAAATGGACTATCTAAAAAAGCATTTAACCAATCATGTTTTTTAAGTTCTATAAATCCTTTTAAATCATCTGCCAATCTAAAAACTTTAACATCATTTTCAATCTGATACTTCTCATACATCTCATCTTCATCTAATCCTTCATAAATTCTAAAATCCATTTCCATTTCTACACCTTCTTTTTTAATAGCTTCTAATTTATGTTGTCCGTCAATTAGAATATATTTTCCTTCTTTATCTACAGCTACAGTAATTAATGAAGAATGAAATTTATCATCTCTAATATAACTTGCAAATTTATTTACTCTTGCAGGATAAAGAAATCTTTGCCATCCTCTATTAATCAAATTTTCTTTTATCCATTCTTTATTCACCTTAATTGTTTTATACTTACAATTCATTTTTTCTCACCTCCTTTTGTATTTTTCCAATAATGTAATTTAGCCCTACTTACCTTCCTTATAGTAATATTTCCTTCACCTTCAATCATTGCAAGAATCTTTGTAACTGTGTTCCAAGAAAGTTTAGATTGATTAACTATCTCCTGAATTGTTAGTCCTTGAGAACTTTTCTTTATTATTTTTTCAATCTCTTTTTTGTTATCCATCTTTCTGTAATATAACTAATCATCACTACTATTTAAACCTGTCGGTTCTGACGATTGTTCGTGATTGTCTTGAGAGTTGCACTCATCACATAATATTTGTCCATGGTATTTTGTAACATTCCCACAATGTTGTCCACCAAAATTACCAGTAATATATTTTCCACACCCTTTTTTGAATCTAATTCTTTTTAATAATTCTTTAAAACTAATTACCTTTCCTTCTTCCATACATTCAATCCTATCCATTAATAGTTTCTTAGTTTCTTCATTCAATTCTAATTCATCTTCATCAATTACATCTTGTTCTTGTTTTGGGGTATATTGATACGCCCATTTCTTAACTCTCTCTTTATTATTATAACACCAAAATACTTTATCATTAGTTGTACATGGAATATGACTTTCTTTATTCTTTCCACAGAGTATACAAGGTACATCTTGTTCTGGAATAGTGTCAGGAAGAATATTATTAGAAATATTGCTACCCTCATTCTTATCTCTAGAAGACCTTCCTGAGCAGTCCTGACACTTATCAGCGTGATTATCCACATCCACAGTCATATTCCTTTGTATATTTTCTTCCTCTGCTTTGCTTCGGGCATCCAGATGATTTTCCAAAGGTAAATCCTCATCCTCTTTTCGCTGACTATTAACTTCACATTTGATTTCAGAGATTTCCTTTTCACACTCATCACATAAAACATCTCCATCACATACCATTATTCCATCCATATCTTTCCCACAACCATTAGGTGCTTTTTTGGTTGAAGAAAGGTCATTAACATTTCCAACAAATTGTTTATCAACAATTTCATCTACTACCTTTTGCCTTTCTTCTTTATTAGGTATTGCTGTTAGCATTCCTAATTGCACTCCTGTAATTGTATATCTTTCACTCATTTTATTTGTGCGAACTCTCCTCTTTAATAATTTTCATAATTATAATACTTTCAATTACACCCTTGTAATAATTAATTCCCCCTTCATCTAATTTACATAAATATTCTATAATATCTTTCTCTTCCATTTTATTTGTGTGAACTCTCCTTTTTCTCTAATGTATACTCCAATTTAGTATATTGAAAAAAAACCATTGTAAATAAAAGATAATTAGTTCCTAATGCT
>CAZZGN010000164.1:0-2214 GCA_964654165.1 uncultured Methanosarcinales archaeon
GGCTAAAGAAATGACTGCTTCTGGATGTGTAGAAGTCTTATGTGGGGTTGAATCTGGCTCACCAAAGATATTAAAGATCATAAACAAGAAAACTACCCCTGAATTAAATTCTAAAGCGAGAGCAATTTGTCAAGAATATCAGATTAGATTTAAAGCACTTACTATGATAGGGCTCCCTTCTGAAACAATGAAAGATATAATGATGACTAAACAATGGCTATTAGATAACAAGCCAGATAGCTTTGATATAACTATCTTTACACCTTATCCGGGTTGTGATATCTACAAAAACAAAAGTAAGTATGACTTAAATTTTGAAGTAGATTATGAGAAAGATATTGCTTTCTTTAAGGGCATTCCTGGGGAATATCATGGTTTAGTCAGCAATTCAAATTTAACAGCAGAAGAACTTACTAGTTTACGAGATGAAATAGAAAAAGAAGTAATGGAGGCGATTTAAAATGGATTGGACAAATGAACGTAAATGGATTCAAAAACAAGCTAATGTTTATACTAATCAAGGATCCAATGAACCAGATAGATTAATTAAAAAACTAGATATTCAACAAGAAAGCAGATTTACTGCCTTAATAGATACTATCCAAGACATTAACATAGAAAATAAAGAATATGGGCAGATTTCAGTATTGGACGCAGGATGTGCAAGCGGAGCTATTTCAAATTATATAGCTACTAAATTCCCTAATGTCTATGTAGACGCTTTAGATATCCCTCAAGTAATCAATAAGATAAAAGGGCAACACCCAAACGTTAATCTTATTCCTATAGATTTAAATAAAGAATTTCCTAAAAATAAATATACAATAATTTATGCAACAGGAGTTTTAGAACATATCTATAATGACTGGTTTTTTTTGAAGAACTGTTATAATCAATTAAGAAAGGATGGGTGGTTAATAATAACTGCACCAATGGGCTTAGATATGTTCGGACAGGAAGATAGCCTACATATAAGGATTTATCCTAAGAATATGTTGGATGGATTACTTGAATTAGCAGGATTTAAAATAGAAAGGAGTTGGGAAGAAGATGAAAGAAAAAGAGTTGTCGCGAGGAAATAAATTGACAAAAGATGAATTTTTAAAAGAACACCCGAGTTTAGTGGGAGAGGGTTATTTTTTGGCAGGGCATTATTTTAATTATACAAAAGAAAAAATACACCAAACACAAATAGACAAACAGAAAGTAAAAGAAGCATTTGATGTAATAAAAAGAAGACAAAGACAATGGTATGATGAACATATAGTGCCAATATTACTAAAAATAGGAATATCAAAAAAAGAATTGGGGTTACAATGATAAAATTAAATTTAGGTTCAGGGAATGATGCAAGAAAAAGCTATATCAATGTAGATTCCAATAATCAATTTAAACCTGATGTTATTGCTGATGTAAGGAAATTACCTTTTGACAATAATTATGCAGATGAAATATTGGCTAGGGATGTCTTAGAACACATACCTCATGAAGAATGTTTACCTACCTTATTTGAATGGCGAAGAGTGCTTAAGAAAGGCGGAAAATTGATTATTCAAACTCCCAATATTTCAGAGATATCTTATCATATATTGGAAGCTGATGTTCCTCATCAATTAGATTTGATACAGAGAATATTTGGTGGGCAGAACTTTACAGGAAACTTTCACAATAATGGATTCACTCCTGAAACAATTATGCATTGGCTTAATTTAGCAGGTTTCAAAGAGATAGTAATTAGTCGAGAAGACCTAAAAGATAAAAAATATCCTTATAATATGGTTGCGAGGTGCACAAAATGAAAAAAAGCAAAAAAGATTTTGTGAGATATATGGAATTTGAAATACCTTCAAGTAGTAAAGTTGGTGAAGATAGTAGGACTATAGTTGGAGGTATTGAAATTTCTGAATTTGTTACTAACATAAAAGTCAGAGTTCTTTGTTCTGATAATGTAGACGGGAAAGGTTTATCAGTTTTACAAAATAAAAAAGAGAAAAAAAGGTGGGAAAAATTAATGAACCTATTAAAAAAGCATAAAATAAAATATAAAATAATTCGTGAGAGGTTAGGAAAATGAATGATGAACAGAAAAAATTAATCGAGAAAGAAATAGAGGAATATATGGAAGCCTCTAATCATTGCAGTATCAATTCACTTAAACAGAGATTATCTGATGAGCAAGTGGCTATAGGGAAATTAAAACAAGAAATAATGAAA
>CAZZGN010000165.1:0-2207 GCA_964654165.1 uncultured Methanosarcinales archaeon
CATAAGCAATTGATCCACAGTAATATAAAAGCAGTATCTCCGTTCCAGGAAATACCGCCTCTATTAATTTATATAATTGGTCCATCATCTATTGGTTCAACAATTTCTGATGGAGTTGGTTCCACTACATCGTAATCATCGATTGCATCTTCAAAACCAATCACATTTTGCTTTAACCAATTGTATCCTTGCTCAATTGGATTAACATTAAGAAATGAAGTGAAATCTAAAAATGGAACTTCAATGTCGATTTCTTCAATTGGCTCACTATGATTAGCACGTGCTTCTTTTGATAAATAAGTCGCTACACAAATCACAATCTTTCTTTGAGAGTAGCTCACATTAAACGCTGTGATTCTATGATACGATGCATTGATTCCAAACTTAGTATCTAACTCTTTTATAATAGCCATAAACTCCCTACTTTCTTCTCATTCTATAAATCGTTACTGCAATACTATCAGGAGATCCAATTGACATCCCCGGATTGATATATAAAGCACCTAAGTTACCATTTACTGAATGTGCAAAATCTACAAGCTTAACAGACGGATCTCCTTGGCCAGAAAGCGTTGTGATACTTTTACCATAAGCTACCCATTGTTGCGTATCTACATATGAACTCTTAAACGTTGGTGATATTTCAAAATCAATCACTTTGACGATTCCACTTGTTATAACTGGGCTAGCTACATAACTATCATCGATATATTGAATGTTTGTATTCACCCCTGATGTTTTTGAGTGTGTTGCATCAACGGTATTCACGTGATGTGCCAAATATGATCCATATAGATTTCCTTGAGCTGAGGTCCTATAGTAAATGTAAGTATCTGAAGTATCAACCGATATTCCTTGAGTTGATGCAATAACGTGAACTTTATAAATATAATTGGGATCAAAAGGATAAACCAAACTATGGTAATAGCTATATCCTTCGTAATAATAGACTTTTTCTAGTTCCCCACCTATTTTGACAACAGATGAAGCCCCACGAGCATATAATGCATTCTCGCTATAATCAAAGGCAAGCTCACCGATGTATGACAAATTTGAAGTCGTTGGTGTTGTCGTTCCTCGCTTGACTCTGATGATGGCCATTAGTACGTACCGCCATCAATGATTGAAGAAGGTTGTAATACTTTGCTCGAATCAATCCCTAACTTGTACTTAATCATAGATGGTGTATAGTTTGTATCAACTTCTGGCAAATAGATAAGTCCATCGTTAATAACACTATTTGAGTAAATGGTGTCACTACCAGCTAATGCAGTTCCTATAGCATCAATGATTTCATTCAATCTAACATTATCAATTATCATTCTTTGTTCTGATGTTAGATGCAGGTTACTTGAAACATGGGTATTATATGTTGATAATGCAACCCCACCAAGTCCAGCTAAAGAAATCGTAACAACTCCCGTTGAACCATTGACACTTGTAACGGTATCTGTTGGTGTTAACAATTCTTGCCAGTTAGCTAGAACACTATATCCTGCAGTTTTCAAGATGTAAGATTTGCTTAAATCAGTACGAATTGCAACGTCACCTTCTTGTGCCGTTGATAAAGCTAACATTGCTGTCTGACTTGCTACAACAAAGGTATTTGTCATTGCGATTTTTGGTACAACACTGTCTGCTAGTTTTCCACTTGCATCCAAGATTGGAATATTACCACTTCCAGTACCGGTGTTTTTCGTAGCTGCAGTTCCTAATCCTATCGCTGTAATCTTTGTATCGATTTGAGTATCTACTTTTGCGACTCCTGGTATTTTAAGATAATCAGCTTCTGCAAGAGGTATTCCCGCACTAGCTACTTTATCAGCTTTTGCTATATATAAATGCTCACCATTAAAATCAACTTGAGGTTCTCCCGCTTTAACAGTTCCTACTGCTCCAACTAATGGACCCGTTCCTGCAGTTGTTCTTCTTTTTATTTGAATTGTTGCCATTTTATATCCTCCTATTTTTTAATAAATACTGATGTAACGTTATGAACGGTACTACCACAACTAAATGTGACGATCCCATTTTCATAGACTACACCTAATGTATAATCACCTGTTGCATATCTATAAGCTACTGACAAATTCGACCCAATAAAGATAAACAGTGCATCTCCAGGTATCGTTACTATGACAGTATTATTGATTGTTACATAGATAATCGACTGTGATAATTCTGTCGAGTTCGTTCCTGAAAACTGG
>CAZZGN010000166.1:0-2205 GCA_964654165.1 uncultured Methanosarcinales archaeon
AGTTTTTATTAATTTTTTTTCTTTTTTATAAAAAAATAAAAAAATTAAAATTTGACTTCAGGAGCTTCATCAGATCCTTCGTCAGCTTCGAACATTCCATCTTCTTTGTCAAATCCAAACATATTCGCAATTATATTTGATGGGAATGCTCTAACCTTAACGTTATAGTTCTTTACAGCGTTATTATAGAGATCCCTTTCAACCTTGACCCTGTTTTCCGTCCCTGCAAGCTCATCCTGAAGTGAGAGGAAATTTTCACTGGATTTCAATTCGGGATATGCTTCAACATTAATATTAAGTCCTCTAAATGCAGTCAATGCTTGTTCTGATTCTTGAGCTGCCTTTTGAAATTCCTCAGGAGAGGATGCATCCTTCATTGCCTGACTTGCCTGAACTGCATTTGATCTAACTGCTGCTATTTGTGTTTGTGTATCTTTCTCAAAATCTACAACACCTTGGACTGTAGAAACTAAATTAGGAATTAAATCAGCCCTTCTTTGGTAAGCGCTCTCGACATTTGCCCACCTTTCATCAACTGTTTCATCAAACCTTACTAATTTATTGTAACTTCCTACAAAAACCGAGAAAAATATTATCACAAGTAATATTATCCCTCCCCATATTATATAGGGTCTGTTATTATTTTCTTTTTTTGACATTTTTTTTCACCTTCTTGGATTTTGCAATACTAACTAATTTTTCGATTTCATTATCATCTAGCCATATTCCATTACATTTCCTGCAATGATCAATAACAACATCTTTCTTTCTTATCTTTCCCATTATTACTTTACATCTTGGACATTTTAAATCTCTTTCTTGAAAACTTTTTTTCTTAAAAAAATTGAACATTTTTACCAACCTCCTCCAGCTCCACCGCCACCGAATCCTCCACCACCAAAACCTCCAAAACCACCACCGCCGCCAAAACCTCCACCTCGACCCATCATTGAAGAGGCAAGCAATGCAGCGAGGAATATATCATTTTTATTTCTTCCCTTCCCATGTTTTTTTGTTCTTACGGCGCTCATAATTATATACAAAACAAAGAATAAAAAAGGAATCAAATTGAGCCATTGATTGTAATTATTGTTTTCATATTTCTTCGGCATCTCTCTTCCACTTATACTTACTTCAAGTTCTGAACCTATCTGAAGGATGGCACTTTCAATACCTTCATAATAATTTCCTTCCTTGAAGAACGGAACGAGTTCATTTCTACCAATTCTCCCTATCTTTGCATCATTAAGTATGGGTTCAATTCCCCTTCCAACTTCAAATCTATATTTTTGTTCATCTTTAGCAATCAAGAGAAGCAATCCATTATTATTTTCAGTGCTGCCCAAATTTCCTTGTGCAACTTCTATTGCAAACTGTCCAGGTTCCATTCCCCCCAAATCATTTACAGTTACAATTGCAAATTCTGCTTTTCCTGAATCTTTAAAATTTTTGAGATAAGACGAAAGTGCATTTTCTTCTTCATCACTTAATATTCCCCCATAATCCTTTACATAATTATCTAGTGTGATATCTTTCGGGAGTTCAGCTAAAACAGAAGAGGATAATACAATGAACAAAATTATTATTATGCCTAGTTTCATACGGTTGATAATAACACCTCATTTAATAAGATATTGGTAACCACCCTATTAACATACTAAATCTTTATAAAGATAAAAATAATCCCCGTGCAAAAGGGGGGATGTTCATGAAAAAAATGATAGTTCTTTTATTAATATTATTAGTTCTACCTTTTGTCTTGGCTGAAGATATGACAAGAGCAGAACTAAGAGCAGATTTAAGAGATAACGAAAATCTCGAATCTGCAACAGATCAAATAAACCAAGTGATTGAAGCACTACCAAGCTCTTTCAATCCAATAGGTGACAACAGAGTGTATGATGTACAAATCAGCAGCACTCATTTAGATGTTAGAGTAGAAAATGGAATGGTAACTTCTATAACATATGGAAGACCTTCTCAACCGACACATATAGCACAAATGACTGAATCAACTTTACTCGGCATAATAAACCATAACAGTCGAGCAGCAGCTGTAGTTGTTGCATTAGTAAAAAATAGAATAAGAATCTCAGCAGCTCCTGATTGTGAAGACGATTTTCAATGTGAAGACGATCAAGCATGTGACAATGGAGAATGTAAATCTGCTTATACAGTTGCAGTTGTACCACTCGCATATAATTC
>CAZZGN010000167.1:0-2197 GCA_964654165.1 uncultured Methanosarcinales archaeon
GCATCATCCAAACATTGTTCGACTGAATTACTTATTGCATTAATTTCTGATTGATGTGATAATGGATCAGTAGAATCAATCTTTGTTGAATCAGAGGCTAGTTTTATCATAAATCCAAATACTAGAACTAAAACTAAAGCTATTATCAAGAATAAAGCTATCTGCCCCTTTTTCATTGTACACCTCTCTTTTTTATATTAAATTATATATCTTTTTCAGTTCTTTAATTAAAATATTTTCTTTGTTTAAAGTGTAAAGATTTGTTGCTCCAATTTTTCTTAAATTGAGCATTTCTAAATTAACTAATAGCGCAAGCCATTTTACAGCTGTTGCTTTCGCTAAATCTATTTCATTCATTATTTCAACTTGTGATAATTCTAGAGAAGGATCTTCTAAAAACAATTGAATTATATCTATTAATTTCTTATTTCCTAATAGTTCATTGAATTGAACCTTATGTTTCATCAATATAATCTATATGGTTCAAGTATTTAAACCTTTTTAAAAGAATTAAGAAGGACAGAGGAAACGAACTTTGTAATCCTCACACTCACCGGTATTATCCGCATTCAGGCAAACAAGACCTTCTGACTTAATACATGAAAGTGTTTCACCTGTTTCAGTCCATGGAACTCCCCCAATAGTGGCACATTCAATGTTTGATGGGAAATCACAAACTGCGGGATTTTGAGCTTGAATATCTATCAGCAGTTCGAAATCTCCTGTTCCTGTGGGCAAAGGATCATCTAAATCAAACCACTCAGTCCATATTCCTGAAATACATATACTATTAATGCAATCAGATCCAGCACAACAATTAGAGTTAGAAGTACAGGATCCCCCCGGTCCATGACAACAGCCTCCTATATCGTTACATTGGTCAGAACATGAATCTGTAAATCCATATTCACATTGTTCTGTCTCTGGGTCACAATACCCCATTGAATCATACCACCATGTTTGACTACTTGTATCTAATGTACAAACATTTGGACAAGTTACACCTTCACAAGGATAAGTTCCAGGTGTGTTTGAACAATAACCTGCGAAATGAAAGTCCCCTCCAACATTTTGTAGTACATTCCCTTTATAACAATAATTAAGTCCGTCCGCTCCAATGGTATAGTCACAACAAGTTGCCATTTCGTTCTCACACAGAGTTATGCATTCTTCTTGTGTAAGAGTGCTACTCGATTGTAATTGGTACCCTGAACATGCTTTATTTACTTCCAGATTATTGCAATCATAAGTTGAACCTATCCACTGGCATGAATCATAACCATCACATGTTGTTTGATCACTTAGTGAATAACATTGACCAAGAGTTCCTTCACACAAACCTGATGCCGAATTAAAATTACAATTAAAAGCATTGTTGCATTCTTCTTCAGTAGGTATGTCTCCACAAGATGCATAACTGAAAAGTGGATCCATAACACAATCTTCATCTTCCCACATACAATGGATTGAAAGAGGAATAAATTGTATGTAATTTTCAGTACATATGCACCCGCTACATCCTACTCCCCCTTCACATGTTTCCCATCCTGCAATAAGGTTGTCTCCGCATTGAGGTTCGCATCCATTACTTCCAGATTTTGGATAGAATCCTTCTTCACATTCACAGCTTTCAAGACAATTATCACCACTATCACATTCTTCGCCAGATTCTACCATATCATTTCCACATTCTGCTCCGATTGTAACTGAATTTGAACTTGCCCATTCCCCATAAATAAATCCATCATGAGGTCTGACAGAAAATTGATACGTTGTTCCTGCAACAATATCATTAAATGTTTTTTCTATAGCTCCAGGGATTGGTTCTAATGTTGGACCATCTCCCAAACCTACAACTTTATACCATTGGAATTGTGTTAATTCTTTATTTTCAGGGTCACCATTTGCATCAGAATAAGTATAATATGCAACAAGTGTATTTGCGGAATTTGGATTTTCTGGAGTAATGTATAAGTTACTTGCTTCTGGAGGTGAATTCATAGTGAATGATTTTTCAGCGTATTTTATTTCTCCGTTTAAATCAAGTTCGAGACTTACTTTGTATACATCTTGTGTATATTCTGAAGGTAATGTAAATGCACATTCTGTCACTCCCTCACACAATCCTTCTAAAGGAAGATTTCCTTGTATAACTGTCCATGTATAAACTGATGGGTCTTCTGGTAAATCAAAAAAT
>CAZZGN010000168.1:0-2174 GCA_964654165.1 uncultured Methanosarcinales archaeon
CTGTTGTCATTAAGAGGTACTAACTCTTTGGATTAGCGTTATGTAACACACACTATAATACTAATATATGAGTATATACTTGTATTTCGTTGTATATGTACATGAGCGTTGATATGAGAAGTTAGTACGATTAAGTAATAACACTTATTCCCTTGTAAAACCCCCTTTTTCTCTGTTTTGTGAGATAATACCCTTTTGGATTGTGTTATATAGACCTCTTAAGACAATGATGTAATGAGAGAGGGTGTTTAGGTGTTGCTCTACCATAGCAGAACAACCCCTTCTTTTTGTTGAGATTGAACCCAACTGCGATACCCTTGTGTTGTGAACACAAGATTGTATAGCCACCTTCTGATTTTGTTACACATTGTTTTATTCTCCTATCCTCTTAAGAGGATGAAATAAAGAGCCAAAGGATACTTATAAAGATATAGGTGTTGTATGCTCTATGTTTCTTACTCTCTTACCATTGTGAGATAATAACAGATATGACACTACGGGGGGGTAGTGAAGTTTTGTATATAGGGTTATTGTGAGAGGGCAATAAATATTTTATTTCTAATTTTAAGTGAGTATATACTGTTCCAAAAAGCAAAAGGTTTATTAAGGAGTATATACTTCTTAAAAGCATGGTGGATATTCAAGAGATAGAAACTCCTGAGCCAGGCAAGAAAGTGAGACTTGAGATTTTAGATTCTCCAGGAGATTTAGATGAAAATCTGTGATTGGTATGTTGGAAGAGCCAGGACTGAGGTGTTGATTTTAACGGATGAAAGATATAAACAATTTAGGGAAGCTTGGATTAATGGAGAGTTTCAAACTTATTGTATTGGATGCAATGGCTATAATCTAAATTGTGAGTATAATCCACATAATAAAAAAAATAAACTTGAAAAAGGTTTGGAGGAAGATCATGGCGCATAAAGAGACTGAAAAGAAGAAAAGAAACAAGCTTGAGAAATTATTAAAAGAAATTGAAATAATCCCAGCAAAGCCAATTAAATTTG
The DNA here is from genome assembly GCA_964654165.1 of uncultured Methanosarcinales archaeon. Taxonomy (GTDB): domain Archaea; phylum Nanobdellota; class Nanobdellia; order Woesearchaeales; family CAZZGN01; genus CAZZGN01. Next base: position 1,008 of record CAZZGN010000168.1, read on the forward strand.
ATGGAGAGAGATATTTAGCTTATTGCGATTTTGGACATCATCAGGGAATGATCACAGATATAAAAAAATACATAGAGTGTGTTCACAAACATTGCCCTCACTTATATGTAAAAAAAATTGGAAGATGATAATTATTGATTCGCGAGAACAGAAGCCATTGTGGGATCCTAAAGACTTTAAGATTAAGATCTTAAAATTAGATGAAGGAGATTATACAACTTCTGATTTGTTAAATAAAGCGCATGCAGAAAGAAAATCAGGAATAGACCTTTATGGGAGTTTGATTCAAAATCACAAAAGATTTGCTGCAGAGATTCAAAGAGCAATAGAAAAAGATCTTTCTTTTGCTGTTTTTGTTGAATGTACTGAAAAAACCTTCATAGCAAAAAGATTCAAAGGAGGATGTCGATTACAAGTTAAACCTGAAGTTTTAGCAAAGATTGTTAAAACTTTTATGAGCAGATACCCTATAGAATTTATTTGGTGCAAAAATCGAGTTGAGATGAGGAAAAAAATGGGGGTTTGGTTTGTTAATCAAATTTGTGAAATATAAAGTGCCAAAATTACAAAGAATTAAAAGATCTGATGGAAGTCTTGTTCATAGTGTAAATATCCCTCTTGAATTTATTGAAGAGTTGGAATGGGAAAAAGGTACAGAATTATCTTTGGAAATCCGAAAAGTGAGAGGTAGTTCAATAATCATAATCTTCAGAGAGGAAGATAAATTAAATGAAAAGGAGGAAGAGAATGATACCAAGATTTGAAGTGTTTAGGGCCCGAAATAAGGAATGGAGATTTCGATTGAGAACCACTAATGGGAAAATAATTGCTGCTAGTGAAGGATATGCTTCACGGAGAAATGCCATTGCAGGAATTAGAGCAATACAAGAATGTGCCCCAGAGGCAATTATTTTGTATGCACAAAATTAAATTTGAGGAAAACAACATGGAAGAAATAAGTCAAGAGGAGATTGATAAAGCAGTTGCTGTAAGCCCTGAGAATATCCTAAATAAGAGGAAAGAGCTTACTGAAAGTGAATTTAAAAATTTACTTGAGGAAATGCAAAATCCAGTTCAGGCCCAACAAAAACTTGCTGTTCAGATTAAAACCTTTTTAGATGGAAGAATAATTGATGAGATGAAATCTAAAGGTTTTTTGAGTGATCA
>CAZZGN010000169.1:0-2156 GCA_964654165.1 uncultured Methanosarcinales archaeon
CGCCAATTGAAAGTTTTATGTCTACTTTAGCAGGGGTGCGTGCAGAGCGAGGGTGGAAGGCATTTTGGTATGGCAGACGCGATCACTTTGCTTTTGAAATTGTTGCGCACGAAGATGTTATATCTTTTTATGTTACAGCTCCGCAAGAAATGCGTCAGTATATGGAACAGCAATTACAAGCTCAATATCCAGATGCATTTATTGAAGAACGCGAAGATTATAATATTTTTACTCCAAATGGATCTATAGCTGGAATGATTGTTAAATTTACAAAATCTTATTTTTTCCCAATAAAAACATATCAAGATATTGAAATAGATCCTTTAAGCGCAATCACAAATTCATTATCTAAAATAAAAGAAATGCAAAATGGAGGTGCGGCCATCCAATATGTAGTCCGAAGTGCGCATCCTCGCTGGCATGCAGCAGGAAACAAACTTGCCCGCGAAGTTAAACAAGGAAAAAAATTGCAAGATGCTGTAAAGTTTGTATCTGGCAATGTTGCTAGCCATACCATTAAAAGCTTGGTTAAAACATATAAACCTCAAGAAGAACAAATTCAACAACAACAGTTTCAAGGATTAAGTCAATTTGAAGAAGAAGCAGTTGCGCGCATTCAACAGAAATCATCAAAGTCTGGGTTTGAAGTTAATATCCGAATAGTTGTGTCGTCAGATAACGAAGGTTCTGCAAATTCTCAATTAACTTCAATTGCAGATGCATTTAGCCAATATGCTGGGTATGAATATGGTAATAGTTTTAGACGCATAAAACCAAGAAATTTAAAGAATTTTTTTAATGATTTTATTTATCGCAATTTTAATGAAAGAAATAAAATAATTTTAAATACCGAGGAAATGTCTTCGTTATTTCATTTTCCTTTACCAACAGCCGAAACTCCAAACATACTTTGGCTTACATCAAAACAAGCTGCTGCGCCTGTTAATATACCAACACAAGGAATGGTGTTGGGACATAATGAATATAGGGGGGTTGATTCTCCAATTAGAATAAAGCCAAAAGACAGGCAAAGGCACATGTATGTTATTGGTAAATCTGGTTCTGGTAAGTCGGTTTTAATATCAAATCTTGTAAAACAGGATATTGAAGAAGGTCGTGGTGTTTGTGTTATAGACCCTCATGGTGATCTTGTTGATACTATTCTTTCTTATATTCCAGAAGATAGAATGGAAGATGTGATATATTTTGATCCTTCTGATACAGAGCGTCCAATGGGATTAAATATGTTGGAATACAAAGACGAATCTCAAAAAGATTTTGCAGTTCAAGATATGATGGCAATATTTATGAAATTATTTCCACCAGAAATGATTGGCCCAATGTTTGAGCACAATATGAGAAATGTAATGTTGACTTTAATGGCTGACAAAGAAAATCCTGGAACTATAATTGATATTCCAGCAATGTTCACAAATGATAATTTTCAAAAATATAAAGTAGATAAATTAAAAGATCCAACAGTAAGGGCCTTTTGGGAAGAGGAGATGGCCAAAACAGCTAATGCACAAAAATCAGAAATGCTTGGCTATTTAGTATCAAAAGTTGGACGTTTTGTTGAAAATGAAATGCTTAGAAATATAATTGGTCAACAAAAGAGTGCATTTGATTTTAGAGATGTAATGGATAATAAAAAAATTCTTCTTGTTAATCTTGCAAAAGGTAAAACAGGGGAAATTAATAGCGCTCTTCTTGGTTTAATTATAGTTTCTAAATTGCAAATGGCTGCTATGGGTAGGGCTGATATAGAAGAAGACAAGCGCCATGATTTTTATTTATATATTGATGAGTTTCAGAATTTTGTTACAGACTCAATTGCAACTATATTATCCGAAGCTCGTAAGTATCGCCTTAATTTGATTATTGCGCATCAATATATTGGTCAATTAGTAGAAAAAGGAGGAGACACAAGTATTAGAGATGCTGTATTTGGTAATGTTGGAACAATTGTTAGTTTTAAAATTGGTGTTGATGATGCCGAGACTTTAGCAGCTGAATTTGCTCCTGTTTTTAATGAATATGATGTAATTAATATTGATAAATATCATGCATATGTTAAACTTTTAATAGATAATGCAGCAGCTAAGCCATTTCAAATGAAAACTTATCCAGCTCCAGAAGGTAGCGCAGACAAAGTT
>CAZZGN010000170.1:0-2149 GCA_964654165.1 uncultured Methanosarcinales archaeon
TCAGGTTATGAGTCGCTCTTAGTGATTAGGTTTCTCAAGTTATGTGGCAAACTACTAATAGTATAGCACACTTTTATCAATTTTGATTGTTTATTTTCGTTCGTCTATTAATTCTGTGAAGAATAGTTGATCTCTGCTACATAATGGAAGTGTTATTCCATTGAGATAAGTACCATCTCTTGCTGTTATACAATCTTCTCGTGGTTCTCCAAATTTAGGGCAATGATCTCCACAAGGTATGTCTTTGTATGGACAAAATTGTGGTCTTAGTTTGCCTGCTCGTTCTATGAGTAGATTTCCCTTTCTATCTATTTCACCTTTCATATCAAGATCTCCTTTCTAAGCATAGTAAATTATCACACCAAATTTAACTTCAAGTGATTCTACCCGTGGTGTGAGTAAGTCTATGATGTTTTTATAGTTTTGTTTGAAGTTTTCTTTATATTGTCTTACTACCTCTTGTGCTATCTCAATGGCACCATAATCATCTTCAAGCATATCTGGTTTATCTAATGAACCAGTGTTTCCACCAAGTATTATTGTTGTATCTTCATCTTCACCATTTAGCCAATTAAGTTCATCCTCATATTTTTCTTCTTCGTCTTCATCTTTAAATAAGTCATAATAACCAGCTTCTTCCTCTGTTTTTGTTACTATTTTTATTAGTTCCTTTCCACATATACTACAGAACTCATCGGTTTCATTGTACTTTTCATCTCCATGTTCGTTGCACACCATTTCTACATTCTCTGAGATTATTGGTGCTACCTCGATTTTAATATACGCTCCGATGTGTGTTTCTAAATGCGTTCCCATATTTTTACCTCCTTTCTTAAAAAGACCAACTCATTCCACAATGATTACACGTAGCTTCAGTCATTTGTTGTTTCCTGCTCAGTCCAGTTCCTAACATTGATATTCCACATGTCAATACGGCGGCGGTTGCTTTGCCCCCACTTATACCCTGTTTCCTTTTTACTTTTTTTGTTGTCACTGATCCTTTTGTATTACAGTGCGGGCAGATCATATTTTGATTCAAAGATTGTTGTTGCTGAAACTCTGTAGGTGTCTGCTTTTTGCTTTTTGCATACATGTAAATAACCCAAACTATAAACGCAAGTAAAATAAATCCTTCCATATTAGCCTCCTTTCTGCGTATTTCTGATTAGCTCTATTGGTACTGAATAATCCACAGCGTTGTTATTTTTAATATTTGCCCAACTCCACGGCTCCTCTCCATCAACATGTAAAAGGAATTGAATTTCTCCTTCTGGTAGTTCAGGATGGTTTGTTTCTGTTAATAACTGTTGAATATACTCTGATATTTCTCTCTTCAATTCTGGTGAGAACATAATTACCTCCTTTCAAACTCTCTTTAATGTATTAATATCAATATCCCAATAATCAGCTTCATACTCCAAACACCATTCTATTTCTTGATCTGTCATATTAGGATTTCGCTTTCTGATACTGTCTTCTGTATCTGGTTCTATATCATCTTGTGTTGTTATACTTCCTATAATGCATCTACCTATTATAAAAAGGATAATAATTATAACGATTTCCATTATCACTTTCAAATTCCTCCTTTCTAAAACCTTGAGAATTTTTAGAGCTTGTCTATATAAATAAGTTTACCTTTATTTTCCATCACTTTAATCATGTTGGCTGTGCCTTTGGAGTTGTCTCTGTGGATAGCTATTAAAGCATCTCCATACTCCCCCATTTCAGCATTTCGTATATATCCTGCTCCTCTTCCATGCTTATCCCAATCTGCGGGAAATTTTGCCACAGGTATATTGTGTTCTTTCGCAAACCTGATGGCAAGTTGATCAACACCTCTGGCACAGCCACTTATAATCTCAGTTATCTTATCAAACCAGCCTGATTTTTCTACAGCTGATTTGATAAGATTGTAATCAGTTATAGTTCTGCTACCGGCGATTATGATTTTCATTTAAATCCTTTCTGGGAGTTTATCAAGTTTTAATATACCTTGTTTAGTGCCATCATTAAATTGCCAATCCTTAAAAGCCTTATTTTTGGATTGTGTAGTTATATCTACCTGTGAAACTAAGAAATGAAATTCTTGTTCACTTTCAAACCCCAATTCTTTTACTATTTCTTCAAGCATACTCTACCTCCTTTC
>CAZZGN010000171.1:0-2145 GCA_964654165.1 uncultured Methanosarcinales archaeon
GCAAAATTCGTGGAGTATATCAACAAGAATGTTAGGTGGAATGATATTAATTCATTCTGATAATAAAGGTTTAGTTCTTCCTCCAAATATTGCTCCAAACAAAGTTGTAATCGTACCTATTTTCAAAGATGAAAATCAAAAAGAAATAATAAAGAAAGCAAATGAATTGAAGGCTTTGTTAATAAATTTCAATCCTAAATTAGATACAAGAGAAGGTTATTCTCCTGGATTTAAATTTAATGACTGGGAATTGAAAGGAATACCTATTAGAGTTGAACTAGGTCCAAAAGATATTGAAAAAAACCAAGCTGTATTAGTTAGACGAGATACTGGTGAAAAAACATTTGTTCAGATAGATGAAATTGTTGAGAAAGTTAACGAAACATTAAAAGACATTCAAAAAAATCTCTTTGAGAAAGCAAAAAAAGAAGTAGATTCAGCAATTGTCGAAATAAATAATTTTGACGAATTCAAAAAAGCTTTAGAAAATAAAAAGTTGATAAAAACTAATTTCTGCTGTGAAGTTGAATGTGAAGAAAACATAAAAGAAGAAACCGCAGCGACGACAAGATGTATACCTTTGTCTGACATTGATAAAAAGAACGAAAATAAGTGTTTCTACTGCAACAAAAAAGCTAAGCACGTTGTTTATTTTGGGAAGAACTACTAATTAATAGTAATCTATATAAACTGTCAATCATAACTTAACTTATGGGTATTGGATTAGCAGAGATAATAAAGAAATATGATTTTATTAATAAAGAACATTCCTTTCTTGGAGATATAAAAAACATAGCATTAACATACTCCACACAATTGAGATATTATATTGATAAAGATAGTTCTTTCTTAAAAATAACTGATGCTGAATCAGGAGAAGAGGTATTTTCTATAAATGTCCACAGAGACAAAGAATACAATGGAATGCCTGTTGAAGTTAAAAAAGCAGAATTTATAGGAAGAATAAATTCCGCTCTTTCAAAATATAAACATAAATTAGACTACCTTGGTAGATTCAGACAAGGCCACAGAGAAATAAGTCAAATAGATAGGGATATACTTAAAACATTATGATCTTGGCCTTCTTTCAAAATTAATTATATTTTCTCTACCCTTAATATCTTTTTTCTTCATCATTTTCAAAAAATTGGAAAAAAGAATATGTGTTGCTTTAACATCAGACATAGCTCTGTGCGCTTGTTTATTTTTAATTTTAAAGTGTTCGCATAGAGCACTTAATCTTTTAGAACGAAGTTCGGGTAATAACCTATTTGCAAGTTTTTTCGTACATAATTTTTCATTAGAAAACTTTTTTTTCAGATGTTTCTTTGCATTCTGAACAATAAAACCATGATCAAATGTTGCATTATGCGCAATTATTGGAAGGTCTTCAACAAAAGAAAGAAATCCCGGCAAAGCTTCTTTTATCAAAGGGGCATCTTTTACCATATCATTTGTTATTCCAGTTAATCTAGTTATAAATCCAGGGATAGAAACTTTTGGATTAACCAAGGTTTGAAACTCTTCAACCACTTTACCTTTATTTACTTTAACAGCAGCTATTTCTGTTATTCTATGCCTAGTCTTTGATAAACCTGTAGTCTCTAAATCCAGAACAACGTAATCTTTCATAATTGTCGTCGAGAAAGAACTTATTTAAAAATCTTGCTATTCACTCAGGTTTTACACCCAACTTAGAAAGCAACTTCCTTTGATTTTCATTCAGATATTCCCAATTTTCTATCAATCCTTCATCAATCTCTTTTTCGCTCATACATTTTTTTATCGCACTCATCTTTAAATATATTTATGGCATGAAAAATAGAGTCTTTCGATAGTTGCAAATAAGCCTATATATTGCAAAATTATTTTCCATATGTCAAAAATCACTCACGAATGACATAAGTTGTGGTACAATCTTTTCAACAACGGCAAGAGATCCAATCTCAGCCCATCTTAAAGAACTGGAAAAACTAACAATCAATAAATCTCCTTCAGAAAAATCAAATTCTTCTTCCAAAGAAGGAAAATTACCTTTATGACCAGGAAGTTCTAATCCTTTATCATATCTAAATATCAATGCACCTTCAGTACCATTCTTCACAGCAACATCTCTCAAAGTAACGTAACTAACTTCTCCTACGT
>CAZZGN010000172.1:0-2123 GCA_964654165.1 uncultured Methanosarcinales archaeon
ATATATTTGGAGAAATATAAAAATTCTTATATGCATACTTCAATAATCCAAACAATTTTTCTCTTGATAGATTTTCTTCCCATAATTCTGGAACAAAATCATTTGTGGGATTCTTTGCAAATTCTTTCCAATAGTCAACTTTAAAGTATCCTTCTTTCATGCCCATATAATAGAGAGGTGTTGCAGGGAAGGGGGTGGTAACAGAGAAATGCACATAATCAGGATTTAATCTTTTAGCGAACTCTATCGTCTCTAATACCTGGTCTTCTGTTTCCTTAGGTGAACCAATCATGAAATATGCCAAGATTTTTATCCCTACATCTTTTGTCATTTTGAATGTTCTTTCTACCTGCTTTAGTGTAATGCCTTTTTTTAAAATTTTTAATATTTTAAAATTTCCAGATTCTACACCATAATGGATTCTTGAACAACCCGCCTGTTTAAGTTTTTTTAAAAGTTCTTCGTCCATACTATCCACTCTAGTTCTAACATCCCACTCAACATCTAAATCTCTTTTTATAATTTCGTTGCAAATATCCAAAACTCTTTGTTTGTTAATTCCAAATGTATCGTCGTAGAAAAAAAACTCTTTTATTCCCATATCAACACATTCTTGCATCTCATCAACAATATTTATAGCCGAACGGGCTCTAAATATTTTTCCTAAATGTGGCCGCTCACAAAATAAACATTCATAAGGACAGCCCCTACTACTCATTATTGTTGTTATTGGTAATCTTTTGGCAAGAAGAGAATGATACTTTTTAAAAGACGTCAGATGCCTCGCTGGATAAGGAAGATTGTCAAGATTTTCTATAAGTTCCCTGCTGCCCGTATTAATGATGCTTCCACTAAAATCTTTATACACCAAGCCTACAATCTGGCTTAAATCTTTTTTGTCTTCTAAAGCATTTACAAGGTCAGCAAAGATATACTCGCCTTCACCTAAAACCAAGGAATCAATATAGGAATTGCTTATAGTTTCATAAGGGTATATGCTTACATGAGGACCACCCATGCATACATGTATATCATTGGATATTTCCTTGACAATTTTTGCTGTCAAGATAGAATCCATTAATGTAAAAGTCATTGCTTGTATTCCTACAATATCCGGTTGTTTTTTTTCTATTTCGTTCTTAATCTCACCATAATTCATATTTTCTGCTTGTGTATCTAGTATCTCAATTTCATGCTGTGTATATTTTTCCACGAAAGCAGCAACATACATCAACCCCAAAGGAGGATATACTCCAGTTTCCTCATTTACAAAATCAGGGACATTGTTTATAATCATATTTTGTCTGGGAGGATAGACCAACAAAATCTTCATTCTCTTCCCCGCCTTATTGCTGAAATCTGATCAGCCAGTATCCCAAAAGAAAAGATAATAAAGCTGGATAATATCAACAAAGATGCGCCAGTTGGAATATGAAAAATCAATATGATGTAAGTCAGTGCATATATAGTTCCTATCGTAAATAAAAATATACTAATGGGAACAAATATCTTCAATGGATTGAATAAAACGATAACTCTAACTATTAAAAGCAGAGTTTGCAAACCGTCCTTAAAGAATTCTACGTTACTGGTTCTTCCAATTCGTTTCTTACAACCAATCGGAACATATTTAACATCATAAGCACTTTTTAAAAAAGCCAACAAGGTTGTTACAGTAAAGGAAAAGCCATTCGGTATTATAGACATAAATTCAAGAACCTTATCCTTTTTAAAAACTCGAAATCCACAATTTATATCGGGAATACATTTTCCTACCAAAAAACCACCAATCAAGTTCAATAATTTTTTGGCAGGTTTTCTAAACAAACTAAAAGTTGCATTTTTTCTTATTCCTGTAACCATATCAAATCCATCGATATTGTCCAACAATTTCAAAATATCTTCTGGAGCATGCTGCCCATCAGAATCCATAGTCAAGATAATATTACTCTTGGCTTTTCTAATACCTGTCTTCAACGCAGCGCCATAACCTTTATTGTATGGATGCCTAATAACCTCAACTCCCTTTACGCCAACTAATATATCCTGAGTATTATCTGTAGAGCCATCATCTACGACTATTATTTCATAATCCTTGCCAAGATCTTTTATATCTTGGAGAA
>CAZZGN010000173.1:0-2101 GCA_964654165.1 uncultured Methanosarcinales archaeon
ATCTTAAGATTTTTTCCAATTCTTATTGTTCCTACTGGAGTTTCTTTAGAATTCTTCACCCTCTTCATTGAAAAACAAGGAAGAAGAGGATTTTAAATGTTCTGGGTTAGATCAAGAAAAACCTTAAAAACCCCCTAACTATAATAAGAATATGAAAAGATTTTTAGCAAAATGTAAAAGAGTATGGCTTGCGCTAAAAAAGCCAACAAGAAAAGAGTTCGAAACAACAGCAAAAGTCTCAGCAATTGGGATATTAATTCTAGGAGTGTTCGGATTTGCAGTATCTCTTGTAATGAAGATATTCTTCAAATAAAGAAACTTTTATAAACCCAAAGTTTTAAATTAGTATATCTGCTTCTAAAAAAGTTAAGAAGTAGTGGAACAAAAACAAATGATATTTATTATAAAAGTAACAACAAATAAGGAAGAACGAGCAGTGGAAATGATTTCTGATAAAGCTGCAAAAAAGAAGCTTAATGTATTCTCAGTCTCAAGACCACACGGGTTAAGAGGTTATATCTTATTAGAAGCTGAAGAGAGAGAATCAGCTGAAGAAGCAGTATTCAACTTACCTTATGTTAAAGGGATAATCGGAAAAACAATTTCTTACGAAGAGATAAAAAATATGGTTGAGACTTCAGCAGCGACGATATCAATACAAGATGGGGATATTGTTGAAATGATTGCAGAGCCATATAAGAAAGAAAAAGCTAAGGTTACAAGAATTGATAAACAAAAGGGAGAAGTTGTAGTAACTCTATTAGGAGCAGTAGTTCCATTGCCAGTTACTGTTAAGATAGATAACGTAAAGGTTATAAGGAGAGAATCCGAAGAAACTGAAGGAGAAGAAAATGCCAATTATTAAACTATTAGTTGAGGGAGGAAAGATGAAGCCAGGACCAGCTCTAGCTCAGCAATTAGGTCCAATGGGAATTAACCCAGGTCAAGTTATTAAAGAAGTAAACGAAGCAACAAAAGATTTTGCAGGAATGAAGGTTCCAGTGGAATTAACTGTTGACGCAGCTACAAAATCAATGAGTGTTGAAGTATTCTCACCACCAATGTCAGGTTTAATCAAAAAAGAAGTTGGAATTGAGAAGGGTTCTGGAGAACAAGAGAAATATCAAGCAGGAAATGCTTCAATCGAACAACTTATTTCAGTTGCAAAGACAAAGCTACCAAATATGTTATGTAAAGATCTAAAGGCAGCAGTTTTAGAAGCGGCAGGATCTGTAGTAACTTTAGGACTATTGATTGAGAGTAAGCCAGCATTAACTGTAGTACAAGAGATTAAAGAAGGAAAATATGATAAAGAGATTCAAGAAGAAAAAACAGAAACAGATCCAGAGAAAAGAAAAGAAATGGATGAATTTTTCACAAATTTAAAAGCTGAACAAGATGAGCTGAAGAAAGTAGAGGCTGAACAAGCTGCTGCAGCCGAAGAAAAGGCAGCGAAATAAAACTTTATAAATCAATATAACCCCTTTATATCATATGGGGCATTAGGCCAGCCTGGTTAAGCTTTCACGTTTGGGACGTGGCGACCTCGGTTCAAATCCGAGATGCCCCATTTAAAATCAAAGAAAATGCCAACAAAATTAAAAAAAACAAAATCAGCCGGAAGATTCGGTGCAAGGTACGGTAGATCAGTACGAGCAAAGTTAGTAGGCGTAGAGGTAAAACAGAGAAAGAAACAAATGTGTCCTTTCTGCCAAAGACTTGGAGCTAAAAGAACTGCTAGCGGTATATGGGAATGTAAAAAATGCGATAAGAAGTTTGCTTCTAATGCATACTATTTAGATTAAAATGACAAAATATAAATGTTTTAAGTGTGAAGCCGAGATTGATAGTGCTGACCTTGACAAAAGATTTGTTTGTCCAAAGTGTGGTAGTAAAATATTTTACAAGCCAAGAACAAAAGTAAAATTAGTAAAAGCGATTTAAAATGGACGAAAACAAACTTCAAGAGATGCAACTATTAGAGCAAAATTTACAAAACTTGCTTATGCAAAAGCAAGCTTTTCAAATGGAATTATCTGAGACTGATTCTGCACTAGCTGAAATTAATAAATCTGGAGAAGATGTATATAAGATCGTAGGG
>CAZZGN010000174.1:0-2084 GCA_964654165.1 uncultured Methanosarcinales archaeon
CCCATTTCCAAAATACTCTTTTATTTTTTCTCCTTTAAAACCAATGGAAATTATTACATCTGTTATGCCATATTTTTTTAATAGATCTAATGTGTGTTCTAAGATTGGTTTTTCGTGTAATGGAACCAAAGGTTTTGGAATTTCATGTGTTATTGGCTTGAGACGTGTTCCTTTTCCTCCAGCAAGTATGAGGGCTATTTTTGGCTTGTTATTGCCTAGAGCTTGAGATAATAACAATTCAACGGCGTGGCTTCTGTTTTTTATGTTTAAGCCGTCTACTCTTGAATCGACCTGTTCTAGAAGGTTAGTGTCTATAGTTAATGTTACTCTTTCTTTCATAATAATCCCCAAACCAGCCGAAATATAGTGGTATATAAATGTTTTGATTTGTATGATGAGATATGATATTCTGTAAATCCATAATCTTTAATAATATATACATATTTCGTGAATCAGGTGAGTTAAATGTATGATGTTGCGATTATTGGGAATGGTCTTTCTGGAATGGCTGCTGCTATGTATGCAGGAAGATTTGAGTTGAAAACTTTGATGGTTGGTGAGTTGTTAGGAGGAATGATAACTCAAACTGACAAGGTTGAGAATTATCCAGGATTTATGAGTATTTCTAGTCAAGAGTTGGTCGAGAATTTCAGAAAGCATGCTGAGGAATATAATGTAGATCACAAATATGGGAAAATTGACAAAGTTGAGAAAGATGGAGAGATTTTTAAGTTAACTTCTGGAGATAAGGTATACAAAAGTAAGTCAGTGATAATAGCTACAGGAACAAAGATAAGAAAATTGGGAACTAAAGGAGAGGAAGAATTTACGAATAAAGGAATTAGCTATTGTGCTTTATGCGACGGTGCTTTTTTTAAGGATAAAATTGTTGCGGTTGTTGGTGGAGGAGATGCTGCAACTGTTGATGCTTTGATATTAACAAGATATGCTTCTAAAATATATGTAATTGTTAGAAAAAACCATATGAGAGCAGAACCACTAAATCAAGAGAAACTCATGAAAAATGAGAAAATTGAAATGATTTACGAAACTAATATTAAAGAATTTGTGGGGGATAAGTTATTACAAAAGTTGATATTAGACAAACCTTTTAACGGTTCTGAAGAACTTGAAGTTAATGGATGTTTTATTGCTATTGGCCACAATATCAATTCTGAACTTGCTTTACAATTGGGCGTGCAATTAAATGATAAAAAAGAGATAATAATAGATAAAGAATCAAAGACGGATGTTGAAGGAGTATTTGCAGCAGGTGATGTTGTTAATAACCATTTCAAGCAAGCCATAACTGGTGTTGCTGAAGGTGTTGTTGCAGCGCATTCAGTTTACATGTTTGTAAGTCATAAATAAAAGCTTTTAATCTTTTTTCCAATCATTTTTTATACAACTTCTTTATCCAAGTTTTCATGGCCACAGAAGATTATCTATTCCCATATGAGAAAGTAAGGGAGGAACAGGATAAGATGATTTCTAAAGTAGAAGAATGCCTTAAAAATAAAAAAGATCTCATTGTCCATGCTCCAACAGGTATTGGCAAGACAGTTTCAACTTTAGGACCTGCTTTAAAATATGCAATTGACAACAAATTAACAATCTTATTTTTAACATCAAGACATACTCAACATCTTATTGCTTTAGAAACTATAAAATTAATCAAAGAAAAATACAATCTTCAATTCCATGTAGCAGATATTATAGGCAAAAGACATCTTTGCTTGCAACCAGGTGCAAATTTACTTTTTTCTTCAGAATTCTTTGAGTTTTGCAAAAATTTAAGAGAAAATGGAAAATGCAATTTTTACACTAACTGTAGAAAAACTCCCACAACATTAACAGTTGAAGGAGAAAAATTACTTGGGGAAATTGGAGTTATGACCGAACAAGACTCAACAAAGGTAAAAAAATTATGTGATAATGAAAATATGTGCCCTTATGAAATAGCTATGGCAATGGCAAAAGAGGCTAAAGTAATCGTTTGTGATTATAATTATGCATTTGATCCTGGAGTAAATATATCTTTAATGGGGAAAGCAGGACTTGATATGGAGAAGTGTATTTTGATT
>CAZZGN010000175.1:0-2081 GCA_964654165.1 uncultured Methanosarcinales archaeon
GTATAGAACATAAGACAGTAAGTGAAAAAAGAACGATTTCTAAAAGAAAAAATTTATCTTATGAATCTATAAGTCCAAAATTAATTCCTGAATTGCCTTTATTTTTAGATCCTGTACCAGTAAACATAAAATCATTAAACGATGTAGTTGATAAAGAATATGTGGTGGGTATTGAAAAAGGTAAGCAACTTCTTACTGTATACCAAAAAAATGGAAATGGATGGGACAGAATTAAAGATTATATTATTTCTACGGGTGCAAATAAAGGTAATAAAGAAAGAAGAGGAGATATGAAAACACCTGAAGGAAAATTACATATCATAGAAATTCAGAACAGCAGGAACTGGTTTTTTGAAGGGGAAAAGGCATATGGTGAATGGTTTTTAAGATTGAGTGGTTGGACTTCTATAGGGATACATGGAACTAACGAACCAGAGTTATTGGGCAGGAGAGTATCTCATGGATGCATAAGGATGTATACAGAAGATGATATAGAACTAAAAGAGAATTATGTAAATGTTGGAACATATGTAATCATAGGAAATTCATTCAGATACTCTTTTAACCCAATTGAAAAAATTATGAAAAAAGACAACACTCTTGTAAAAAATATTTATCCACACCAGAAAGATAGTTTGATATTGGCAAGAAATGAAGCATATTTTCAGAATCAAGATAAAAATATCCGAGACAAAGATAAATTCTTCCGGAATATCTCCAAATAATCACTTAATAACGTAAATAATCTTTCTTTGTATGTTAAACAAAGATGACGTAGTAAAGGAAACCTATGAAAACATAAAAAAAAACAGGTTCTCTAAACAAGGGTATACTTCTATCATAGGTCAGATTGTAAAAAGAACGAAATATCTTTTCTTTGGATTAGCAATGGGTGCTGTAGCACTTTATGGTCTTAGTTATTACGGATTTGTTGATCTTAAGAAAAAAACAGGCGAGAAAATAATAAAAGAGGTGGAAAATTATGTCAGCAATTCAAACGTGTTGGAAAACCATGTTAAACAAAGCATCGATGACAAAACACAAAAGCTGTTCGAATATGGAAAAGACGACCTTATTGCTTATACAAAGACCTCCCTGGATGGCAAAGTAGATAGTTTTTTTAAAGAAAATGAAAAAGAATTGAAAGAACATGTTAAAACTAAATTTGATGAAACTACAAAAGAAAATGCTGACAATTGGTATAAAGAAGAAAAAACTAAAGTTCAAATTTCTGCACCAAAAAAAAGTGAAGTCAGGGGAACAATAAAAGCCACCCCTACTTATTCTGAAAGACACCTTAACATAACTTCTAAATTAAAAAACATTAATTCGGATATAAAATATGTAATTTATGTTGATAAAACAAACAATAGAACAAAATTAATTGACGCTGGTTCAAAAAAAGTTGTCTTTGACCTCAAATCTTCAGATGGAAAAGGAGGTAATGGAGAAAAATATTACAAAGGGGATAAAAAAACTCCTGAAGGTATTTACAATATTTATCTAAAAAAATCCCCTTCTAGTGGGTATTACAATAAACTTTATGGAGAAGTTATCTTTGGTATTTGTTATCCAAATTCTTATGACCGTTCAAAAGGAAAAACAGGCTCTGGAATTTTGTTTTGCGGGACAGGAATACAACAAAGGATAAGCGCAATAGATAGTGGATATGATGCTAGTAATGGCGCTGTTATTATGAAAGACAGGGACATTACAAGACTTTATAATCAAATTTCAGGATGCATATCTCAAACAATTCTAGTTATTGAAGATAAAAAAAGAATTGTCAATCCGAAAAACCATATGAGGGAGATTGATGCAATATGACATACATATCCAATCTCCTGAAGAGTAAACAGAGATATGAGACCAAATTTAAAAAACTTGAAGATTATCTTAACAATGAATGTAAAGTAGTCAATGAAGATATACTTTATCTAAAGCTTAAGAAAAAAGAATCAGGATTAAAAAGAGCGATAGAATTTACTTACAGAGATATAAATGAAGAAACAATAGATAATTTAATTCAAAAAATGCAATCTCGCAGAAATGAAAATTATTCTCAAAGCGGAAATAATCTG
>CAZZGN010000176.1:0-2081 GCA_964654165.1 uncultured Methanosarcinales archaeon
TTTAAATTTAATTAATAAAAAAATAAAATATATTATTTTTCTATGCGTCTGCAAAGACACCGATAACGATTGATTTTTCATTGATTCTTGACATTTTATACCATGAATCAAGCAGTATTTTATATACCCTTTCATCGTCTTCAGCAACTACTTTGACTTTTGCTTTTTCTTTCCAAACTATACCAGCTGCGGCACTTGGGTCAATCATATATGCATAATGTCCATTTCCTGGACCCCAGGTACTTTGTGCACCAAGAGCACTGTATGAATCTCCAGATGATGTTACTTTTACTCCAACTAGTGTTGAAACTTCAATAACACAACCAATATATTCTTCAATTTGTCCTTTCCTAACAACTTGATTTCCACCAAATTCAGCAGCGTTTACAAACTGTGAACTTTTAAGTAGTTGTCCAAACTGCTTAGGATGTATAAATAGAACAGCGTCTCCAGGAGCCTGTCCAAAATTTTCCTCAACAAGACCCATTTTCATATCAACAATTTTATCTACTGTGATTGTATCACCAGCTGCTAAAGTTGCTGTTGAAGTTGCACTTCCACCGTAAACAGTTGTTGCCGGGGATGAAACGCCTTCAAGTGTATTATTTGCGTCTGTTTCTATTGTTTTCAAATACTGAGCTACTAATTGTTTGTGAGCCATTTCTATAATTGAAACACGAGTTGCCTGTGCTGTTTCAAACGAAATTGCACATCCACCAAGCTTTACATCTGTTGCAGTTAGTGTAACTGAAACATTAGCTGCTGTAGTGAATTCTACCATAGCACGTGCAGTACCTTCAAGGTCACTTGTTCTTCCGCCCATTAGATTTACGTCTCCAATTTTCGGAATTATAAGTGATATATCGTTTGTTCCCATTAAATCTGTAAATTCAATGAAATATTTGGATAATACTCTTTTAGGCTGTGCATCAAATATGATTCTTTTTGCCCATGTATCTCCCATAACTGAACTTAAGCCAGATGACCTATTACCAGCGTTGGCTGTACCAAGCACTGTAGTAGCTAGCTGCATTTTTTGTTCTTCCATTTTCTTTTTCACCTTATACGTTAATTATTCGTTCTCCTTTATTTTTACCAATTTCTAACTTTTCACCTACATGTTTGAAAAAGTCTTTGTGTGTTACTTTACTTAGTTCTAGCTTCTTCTCTTCTACTTTTTCTTCTCCAACAGATTGTGAAGGAATTATTATTGGTTCGTCTTGAGCTTGTAATGCTATTTTTACAACATTTTCAAGTTCATCTAGAGTACTAGGATTTAACTTTTTCAAGTCGTTTACAGATTTTTCTTTACCTATTTTTTTGTAATCTTCACTTAATAGTTGCAATCTTTGTTCATATGCAAGTCTATTGTCTTCCTCTTCTTGGGTAACATATTCCTGTAATCTTTTGGAAAGTTGAATTTTTTCCTCTTTAATATTAGTTTTAAATGCTTTCAATTCTTTAACTTCTTTTTGAAGTTTAATAACTGTTTCATTTTTGTCTTTTATATCTAAATAAGATTTTTTTAGTTCATCTCTTATTTCTGTTAACATTTCTTTTGACAGTTCTGATTTTTCTTCTGTTGATTCTACTTTAGCATCAACAACAGTTTCTTTAACAGATTCCTCAGAAGGCTTTTTAGTTTCTGTAGTTTCTTCTTTTTTATCGTCACCACTATCGGACTCCTTAACATCTTTATCATCCTCTTTTAGTTTTTCATCTTCTTTCTTTGTCTCTTCAGTTTCCTTTTCTTTGTCCTCTGTTTTTTCTTCAGATTCTTTTTCTTTATCTTTGTCTTTTTTCTCTTCAGTTGGTTTTTCTGTTTTCAAATCAACACCATCAATGTCAAGTTCTTTATTCGCTTCTTTATTTACTCAAGTCGGCACAAAAAACTATTCCTATCAAGAAAGCTTACAATATATTCATCGTTATCTTGGGGATGTTCATTCTTATTTATCTGTTAATAGTCAATTTGATGACCCTAATCTTTGTAAACCTACTTTTTCTATACGAGCTAAATCTTTATATAGAAATAGCGACAAAGTTTTTTCTTTTATTCATGAATTAATCAACAATGTATC
>CAZZGN010000177.1:0-2046 GCA_964654165.1 uncultured Methanosarcinales archaeon
AGTCATGGTAGACCTACCACAATTCGCAGAAAGAGCAGCGAAGACAAAAGCCGACGGTGTAGGCCTTGTTAGGCTTGAAGGACTAATTGCAAGTTCAGGAAAACATCCAATAGCATATGAAAAAGAAGGAACATTAGACCAATACAAAGAAATGCTAAAGATAGGTTTAGGAAAAATAGCCGAAACATTTCCAGGCAAACCAATCTGGATAAGATCTTCCGATATAAGAAGCGACGAATACTCAAACTTAGAAGGAGCCCCAAAAGAAATTGAAAAGAACCCAATGCTTGGAGATCACGGTATAAGATTCTCACTGAAACACCCAGACATTCTAAAGGCAGAATTAAACGCAGTAAAAGAATTGTCAGACAAGGGACATAAATTTGGAGTAATGTTCCCACAAATAATATCAGTAGACGAAGTAAAACAAACCAAAGCAATATTCGACGAATTAAAAATCGACAACGTCCAATTCGGAGTTATGATAGAAACACCCGCTGCATCGATCCTAATCAAAGACATCTGCGAACAAAAAATCGATTTCATATCATTCGGAACAAACGACCTAACTCAGTATACCTTAGCAATCGACAGGGGAAACGAAGAGGTTCAAGACATATATAATGAGATGAATTGGGCCGTTTTAAAGCAACTCTCAAGAGTAATAAGAGAATGTAAGAAACATGGCGTTGAAACCTCAATCTGCGGTCAGGCAGGCTCAAAACCCGAAATGGTAGAGTTCCTAGTCAAGCAAGGGATAGATTCAATATCAGTAAACGCCGATGTAGCTAAACAAATTTCGGAATTGGTACAAAAGCTAGAAAGTGGCGAAACTCCAAAAACCCCAACCCCAGAAGAACCCGTCAAAGAACAACCAAAACCAGAAGAAACCCCAAAATCACCAGAGATAGAAGAAGTTGGAGACATGGGCAACATCGAAGAAGAGATAAAAGAAAGAATAGAGGATCGAAAAGAAGAAATCAAGCAGATAGAAAATCCGAAGCCAGAAGAAACCACAGAAGAACCAAAAAAAGAGAACATATTTGAATAATGTTACTATTCTTAAGATACAACAGACAGAAAGATTTATAAATTATAAAGCCCTATATGTACTATGAATTTAAAGGAAATAGTCGGTAAACTGGGCAAGGTGGCCGCAGACGGAGTTTTCACCGCAGCTAGCTATTTATCTGACAACTTAATGGGTGCGTATAGAGCAACAGAAGACTTAAGATTAGATCTTTCTAAGAAAGACGATTTAGAGAAATATCAGAAATTTTCAGAAAGAGATCTAACGACAACTACATACGAAATGGCGGAGTTTCACAGAGAAAGAGACCAAAGAGGAACATTAAATTTAATTTCCAAATATGTAGATAAAAATCTAGAAGGAGTTCTTTCGGAATCAGAAGAGCTAACAGCCAGTCTAGCACTCCGAAATTGCCCCGATAAAGACATCAGTACAGACAAGCCCTATAACGAAACAAGAAAATCAATATCAGAGAATCAATCAGAATCTGAACAGATGGAACGAAACCCAATGGGATACTTCAAGGCTGCCTTCTCAGCGGCATCAGACCTTGCCAAATATTTTATGGCAGGACACGAACGAGAATACATTCAGATAAAACAGAGACAAATTCAAAGAAATATATCATTAGCGCTCGGAGGGCATGGAGCAAAAAAATTCTTAATAGAAACATACCAAGCTTTCGCAAAACAAGCAAAGAGTCTAAGTGACACAATTACACCAATAAAAGAAGCTATTGATGCAAAAGTAGAAGCAGAGGAAATCTCAAAGAGAAGAGAGTTGTATGTAGTCGAAAGACAACAGTTAGTCGCAAATGATACAAAAAAGATAGAAGAAGAAAGGGAAAAATTCCCATACGCTCCAAGTAGAGATAAACTATTACAAGATATAACAGGTACAACAATAAATTTCCTAGAACAAAAAGAAGCAATGGAAAAGGCACAAAGAGAAGCGGCAGCTCAAGCACAAACACGAGTAGCTTAATAATTACAAACTAGTTTTTTCTTTTTTCTCAT
>CAZZGN010000178.1:0-2045 GCA_964654165.1 uncultured Methanosarcinales archaeon
CAATAGGGTTTTCCATCATTTATCAAAACATTTGAGAAAATCATCTCTCTAGGACTTGTTAAGCATTTGTATATCACAGGATCATCAACTTGATTTACATCACCTATTATTCCAAAGATTCCCTGTTCAATATTTACTGCATGGCATGTTCCGTCATCCCACACTTTAAGATATGCAATATCATCTCCGATAACTGTCTGTCCAGGAATCATTGCTGTTGATGTCTTTCCACATGCACTTGGATAAGCTCCTGTGAAGTATGTTGTCCTGTTTTTTCCTTCTGGTTTTATACCCATAATGAACATATGTTCAGTTAACCAGTCTTCTTTGTGGGCTTTGTTTATAGCTAATCTTAAAGCCAGTTTTTTAAGGCCTAAACTATTTCCAGCATATTGGTTGTTGACAGTTAAAACTCTGTTTTCTTCCAAATCAATGTAAATTCTTCTTTTATCAATGTTTTTTGTGTTTCTTCTTTCATCTAATTCTCCTGCTGAATGAACCAGATGGAAAAAATCACTGCTTCCATTTAGCTTTTGGAATTCGCTATAGCCTTTCCTGTATAATATATCTTCGCTATGCGCAACATAAGACGAATCTGTCAATTGCAATGCGGGTATTGAGAATTTTGAATTTAATGGGCCAAGGCAAAAGAACCTTACTATCATTTCTTTTCCATTCATGATATTTTCCATAAAACCCACTATCTCTTTTAAGCCTTCATCCCTGTCAATTGTATTGATGTGCTTGCTTAATTTTTTCTCTTTTGGCAAAAGGACTTTTGTGTTTGCCTTGTCTCTTGCCTGGTCATTGTAGCTGTCATAATGAATAGTATGGCCTTCTATTTCCAGCTTTTTTTCTTCTTTATTTTTTATGGATAGATTTCTTACATAATCAATATCTTCTTGTTCATCAGTTATGACAGTTACTTTAGCAGGCTTGCACAGATCCATATATTCTTCAACTATCTGCATTACTTTAGGATTATTCAGATCTTCCAGTTTCTTTTTGTTTGTTTCATCTAATATTGTTCCAACTTTTGTTTCATTTATTTCCATGATTCTCACCTTTTTGCTTCGTGGCAGGCTTTGTAAATATTTTCAAATAATTCTTCTATATGGCTTTTTTTGAGCGCTGAGAATGCTATTCTTATTAAGATGTTTAGTGCAATAACTCCTGTTGAATATTTTTCCAGCAATATCTGCCTTACTTTTTCGGCTTCAATGCCTTGTTTTAATTCTATGCACATAAAATATCCTGAGTTGAATGGCAATGGTGTGAAAACTTCAGAATATTTCGGGTTCATCAGGACTTTTTTGACTTCTAAGTATCTTGATTTTAACAATTCGTATTTTTTTTCTTTTTCTCTTTTATAGATTCTTGAATCAAATGCCTTTAGAAGAATAGATTGAGATAGATGTGGTGCGTTTGATATTGTTGAACGGATTGCTCCTGCTGTCTTGTTTTCCAATGCTGTGTAAAGCTCTGGAGTTGCGTTCTTTATTCCAAAAGTCATAAATCCTGTTCTAAATCCCCATACATAATCCTCTTTTGTCGCTCCGTCAATCTTTAATGCTAAGACATTTTTATGCAGATTTGATAATCCTGAGAATATGGATTCTTTGTATATATTATTCCTGTAAATAAGCCCAAAGTAAGCGTCATCAACTATTACTAATATCTTGTTTCCTTTTTCTGCACTTTCCCTGATTATTTCAACTAAGTCTTCTGCTTCCTGTTCTGTTGGAGTGTAGCCTGTAGGGTTGTTTGGGAAGTTTAACAGCAGTATTTTTTTTGATGGTTCTTCTGTGTCTAATTTATTTCTGAAGCTTTCCAGGTCAAATTTTTCATTTTTGAATGTGTTGAATGTATCTAACTCTGCACCGTAATTATTTGTGAATATAAGCCTGTAGTTTCCCCAAAACTTATCTGGAAGGATTATCTTATCCCCAGGATTTATAAATAAGTATCCTGCTATGCTTAGTCCATGAGTCAATGCGTTTGTTACAACAGGCAAACTTATGTCTGATTTTAAAGAAGGATTTTTT
>CAZZGN010000179.1:0-2028 GCA_964654165.1 uncultured Methanosarcinales archaeon
ATGAGTTTAGGAATAAGAATTCCAAAAGAACTCGTCAATAAATACAAATTAAAAAGTGAATCGGAGATAACGATTATACCTGAAAAAGAAGGGATGAAATTAATACCTATATAATCAAGGATGAATTCTATTTTCTTCGTAATCTTTGCTTATTTTAGAAATTACTTTATCGATATCTTTTTCGTCATGACCGTGAATAATTAAATGTTTTTTTATATCAACTACAGAATGGCCTTTGAGAAGATTCTCTTTTATGTAACTTATTACTTTTTTATCCATATAAAACAACTCAGAAAGAAAAAATTAGGAGATTATTCCTCTCCTTCACTATAAGAAGGTACAGCTGTTTTGCTGATAATCATAATGTCTCCAATGCTCTTAACCAGTTGGTGAGGTACAATTACTCCTTTTGCTGAACCTAATACTTTGTTTAGAAAAGAGTTTTTAGTTGATTTTACTCTCCAACCAAATACCTTTGTCTGGGTTAGAATTGCTTCTTCTAAATCTCCAAAGTAATCTCCTGTGTCTGTGAAGACTTTCATATCGTATGTTTCTGATATTCTCTTGATTTTTAACATGCCCATCCCTCCGTAGTAATGTGAAATTGGATATAAATGAAATGGAGTTAGTAATATTTAAATGTTTGGGTTGTAATTAAATTAGAAATGTTTCTCTTTTATTATATTTTGTTCATTATTGTTGATTATTTCAGAAATCCTTGTTTTTGTTGGTGTCCAGTTGGTTTTTCCATTAGTTATTGAAGGAGTAAATTTCCCATACACCATATAAACCATCTTCTGATCTATGATTGTAACAGCAAGTCCATAGTTCCCTATATCTGGAGATAGATCGCCTATTGGAATTAATTCAAAATAGGTTTTGAAATTACCAACTTGTGTACGGACTGATTTACCATATAAATATGACATATCTTCTTGAAGTCTATGTATTTTTTCTTCTACTGCTGGAATGACAGACATCCATTCTGTAACTCTGTAGGTCAATTCTCTAGCTGTTTCTAAATTAAACAGAGTTTCATGATTCTTTAACTTCTCTATTAAATCATCTTGTTCTTCTTGCATTAATAGAGGGTTAGTAGAAATGTATATATTTATTTCCTTTTTTTATTCCAATAAGAATAATTTTTTCAATTAATTATTAATATGATGTATCATTAGTTGAGAAATGGTGATATGATGAACACATGCGGATTAGTTAAAGTTGAATTGGGATTGGAGCTTATTACAGGTGAAAAAAATGTATATACTTATTATCTCCAAAAAGATAATCCTATTTTAGATGTGAATAACCCCATCAAAGACCTATCAGATTATTTTATTAAACCTGGAAACGGAACGTACTATAACCGATTTAAGAGTGAATTAAATGGTGCAACTGTAATATCTTTAAGTGTGGATGAAGGTGACCAAGTTAAAGAATATAAACTTCCTGAAGTGCAATTGAAAAGAGCATGATTCAGTAAGTTAATATAATACTGATTCTTTCTTTTTTTTATGGACAACCTGAAGATAATCGGCACATCTCATATTGCTAAACAGAGTGTTAAAGAAATTATAAACTCTATTGAAGAATTTGAGCCAGGAATTGTTGCAGTTGAATTGGATAGAATGCGATTACATAACCTAATGAATAAGGAAGTTCAGAAAGTAAATTATAAATCTATGTTTAAAGTCGGCTTCAAAGGATTTCTTTTTGCATTAGTTGCTTCGTGGATGTCAAAAAAACTAGGAAAAATTGTTAATATGGAACCGGGTGCAGATATGAAAGCTGCAATAGTTGAAGCATCGAAGAAAAAAATACCTATTGCATTAATTGACCAGAATATTCAAATTACTTTGAAAAGAATTTCTAAAGAATTAACTTGGAAAGAAAAATTTAGATTTGTTGGAGATATATTTAGAGGAATATTTTTTAAGAAAAAACAATTGAAAGAATATGGATTAGAAAATTTTGATCTTCGTAAAGTTCCTGAATCTGAATTAATTGAGAAACTGATATTGAAAGTTA
>CAZZGN010000180.1:0-2020 GCA_964654165.1 uncultured Methanosarcinales archaeon
AATAAGATATCAATCACTGCAAAATTCAATCCTGAATTGGGAACAGATTGTTATGCATCGGAAAAAGAATTGAAAAATTTCTTTGTCGCTCTTTACAAAGGAGGAACACCTAATCCAGGAAATGGAGAATATGTTGCTGAAAAATCTTTTACAAATTCAATACAATTAGGAACAACATGAAAAAACTAATATTATTCGGACTTGCATTCATTTTACTAGCCGTTTCAGTTTCTGCGTACTGTTGTTCGAATCCTTTATCTTCAATTCCGTTTTGTGAAAAAATAGATTTGGAAGAAGAACTTGCAAAAGAATTTTGTTGTCCTGATAATGAATATTATGGGATTGCAAAAAACTCCCCAACATCAAAAATAGACTGCGAACAAAGATTTTTTTCAGAAGAATGTAATGATAATTGCGAACTTGGATGTTGTTTTGATTTAAATTCATACCTCTGCTCAGAAAATACAGCAAAATCTTTTTGCCAAGGATTTTTTTCAACTGAGTTCGGTGGAAAATGCGAAGAAAACAATTTATTAGCAATCAAAGCATGCGAAACTGGTTGCTGTTGCAGTTTAAAAATGACAGGAATCGCCACAAGACCAGCATGTATTGGGGGAAGTTTTACATCAGGAATAGATAATTATGAAGAATGTAGAAATATTTGTAAAAAACAAAAATGTGTTGACGGTTGTCAGATAAAAAAACCATTATATTGCGAAGATAGTAAGTTGTATTATGACTGCACAGGCGGAGACAAAATAGTTGGCAATGGAAATGATTGTGGTTGCCCTGAAGGCAAAACGTGTAAACCGAATGGAATATGCGAAGAAAAAAAAGATGAAGCATATTTTGAGAAAAATTATAAAAGTGAAAAATCATGTACATCAAAAGGAGCCAATTGGTGTGAAATTGAAGGAAAGTGTGTAAAATCTTGTGAAAATTGTGGAGTTTCTATTGAAAAAGACAATATTTGTACTGATGTGTGTGAGGAAATTACGTGCGGAGGCAATTCTTACTGCTCTAATGGAGAATGTCTTTGTGAAACAGAATTTTTTGATGAAGAATGCAGACTTTATGGTGGAAATATGGATTATGACAAAATGGGGTGTTACAAAAGAGATCCCTGTAAATCTCCTTCACAAGGATTAGGGCCTTGGTTTCTTATAGCAGTCTTCTTACTCTTAATATTTATCCTCATGATATTTTTTATGAGGAAGAAAAACCCCCCAAAACAGACTCATGAGGATGAATACCCAATTAATTACCCAAATTATCCCTCTTATCCCAGGTAGTTATCCTCTATTCTAAAACAAAAGCTTTTTATATGGGGATTACGTAAAATTCATTGATTTTAGTAGTGTGGATTACATTGAAGAAAGGCGGTAACTAGATGAAAAAGAGGGGCTTACTCTTAGTTTTAATCTTGATTTTAATAGTTCTCTTCTCCACAACAGTTTATGCAGGATGTTGTTCGAATCCCGATAGGTCTGAGCAGGAGATCTGCATACTTTTTGATTGGATGGATGAGGATATGTGTTGTTTTGATGCTCTAGATTATGATGAATGTGTTGCGAATTATTATGCTCTGACATGCGATGATCTTGATGAATGTACAACAACAATTGAAAACTGCTGTCTTGATACTGAAATAGGTGGACAAGGCTTGTGTTATTATCCGGGGAGTTGTGTAAACGGAGATAATTATTTTGTTGGAACTGGAAGTTGTAGTGCTTATGCTTGTGATGAAGTTTGTTGTTGTGAATTAGCTCCTGCAACATACAATTATCCTGTTTCTGAGTTTTTCTGTAATTTAATAGGTGGAACAACAGAATATGTAAACAACCCAACAGAATGTGCAATTACGTGTGATGTTTCTCCTTCGCCTCAATGTTCTAATTCATATGATGACGATGGAGATACTTTAGTAGATTTCCCTGATGATCCTGGTTGTGAAAATGCTAATGCTAATGATGAAAATAATTGTGGAAATGATATTGTAGAACTTGGTGAAGAATGTGAC
>CAZZGN010000181.1:0-1979 GCA_964654165.1 uncultured Methanosarcinales archaeon
AGTATCACTCAGACCAATTTTATGAGTAGAAGAATCAACATGATAAGCAACACCTAAACCATGAGCATTACTTCCAAGAGTTTCATAAAAAGCACCCGAGCCAAGACTTTCACCAGGAGTTGTAGTCTCAGACCAATATTGTCTCCCAACACTTCCTTCAGGATATGCAATTTTTTCACCTTGCCCCCATTTATTCTCATAAGAAGGAACATGTACTCTTGTATCAGAAGTATAATCATATTCAAACGCTAATAAAATTGCTGCAGAAGAATTTATTTTAAAAATTTCATTACCATCCACAGTTGCACCATCAGCGTCTTCAATAAGATAAACAGTTCCATTTGCAACAGCTTCAAATGTTTTAAGAAGAACAAAATCTGTTCCAGAATTATTATAAATATTTACTGTTGCATCTGCAAAAGGAGCATAAACATACCATTGTTTACTTGCATCACCTCTTGTAACAACTTCTATAAATTCTGTTCCTGCAAAAGAAATTGGATGAGGTGTATCACAATTAGTGCTAATACATCCAAAAGCCAAAGGACCAGTAACATTCCAAATATCTCCATCTGCAATATCAGCAGCATCATAACCAGTATAAACATCTCCTCTTTCTAAAACAGTATTTTCAGAATTAGAATTTAATGTTACATTATTATCAGAATAAGTAGCAATGTCAATATCAGATCTCTCAACAAAATCACCTACAGCATAATAAATTCCTTTTTGTTCTGAATATGTAAAAGTGTCTTCAAGACTACTTAGGGAAGAAGTTCCCATATCTCCATTATAGTCATAATACATGTAAAAACTTGTATTTGAAGTAGTTAATAATTCATCTGTTTTTAACCAAACAAGTGTTTCTTCTTGACCGCAGGTTATACCCGGACCTTCATCAACATAAAAACTAATTGCATCTCCAGCATCATTTGTAAATCTTAAATCACTACAATCAGAAGCTAATTTTCCTTCAGAAATCATTTCAGAGGTATTTACATAAAACATCATTTGATACTCTGTTAAATCCCCTTCATAAGTATTTGAAATATTTATTTCTTGTCTACTATCCCAAGAATAATCCCACCAAGCTGTTGCACCAACAAATGAATTATTACTAAAAACAAAAAAGTACAAAACAAAAAATAAAACAATTGCACCTAAAATAGCAACCCCAATTTTTTTAGAATGTTTTTTTTTAATTATTTTTTCAGCATGTTTTTTAAATTTTTTTATCGCCATTTTTATTTTTCATTTTAACAAAGTCTTAATTCACTTGTATCTCCTCGCATAATTATACAGGTTGCATTATCTTCAACATAATGTCCTGCATCACTATTAAAAACAAATTTTTCAGCAGTTACATTTTGTGCAGTTTCAATATTTCCTGCAAAATAATTTTCATCTCCTGTTCCTGCTTGATAAATTCCCCAAGAGTTAGTCCCATCAGCCATGCTGTCTATGTATAATCCATAAAGATTAGTTATTGTTCCAGCATTTGATCCATCAATAGCCCTCATAGTATAAGCATTTGTTATTGTTCCTGCACCTGCTGCACTTGCAATTCTTCCTGCAACTCCAGTTCCTGTAGACATTGTTCCTGAACTATCTCCATTAAAAGTATACATTCCTCCATACCCTGCCCCTGTAAAATCTTGACTTCCTTCAAGATCTATTCTTGCATTTAATGCATAAAAAGTACCTGTATTTGTTGATGTAGGAGTTGATGTTGCAGCAAGTAAAAATCCTTGATGGCCTCCTGTATCAGTCCAATCAGCATCCATATAAGCAGCTAATGAAGCATCATTGTCATCTATATCTAAATGAAAAGGATAAGTTGGTTCTGTACCAATTCCTATTCTATCAATTGAACTATCAATAAATAAAAGGCTATTATCAACACTAAAGTTTCCTGTAAAATTACCGTCGCCAATAACATTCAAAGTATTTTGTGGAGTTGTTGTTCCAATACCAATTAA
>CAZZGN010000182.1:0-1971 GCA_964654165.1 uncultured Methanosarcinales archaeon
CATTCATGTTTTATTTTTGCAAAAGCTTCTAGAAATATTTTAATTTTTGTATCTTTTTTTATATTTTGGTCATCCGGAAAAAAAGCCCATACTAATTCTTTAATCCCTTTAATTTTCAATTTAGCATATTCTTCACGGTCATCTTTATTTACAAACACTTCTTTTACTTTTGCCTTTATTGAATATTTTTCATTTCTCATTTTTTTCAACTCATTTAAATCTCAAATCTAATTTGGTATTATTGTAGTAATGCTGCCTTCATCATTCAATATTATTCTTAGATATTTACTCTCTCCTTTGTTATTTACAAATATTTTTTTTATTGTATTTTCACTTGGCACATATTCCCCATTCTTTACTGTATCCTGAATTGCTTCAAAAATTTCCTCACTGTTTTTGAAACTAAATGCTTCCATTAATTGATCGGCCCGCGTCTGACCTTTTACATTTTTGATTTCTTCGAATATATGTTTATATCCGAAACCCCCTGTCCCAGTTTGCGGATTAGTCATTACACCTTTTTTCAATACTACTGCATTTGGAACTGTGCCACCGTTTGTAATTATATTTACGTGCGGACTTTCAAAAACTCTGATTAAATCTAATCTTGAATCAGCATTTGCATAAGGATTTCCGTTCCAAATTGAATGGTAACTGTTCAGTTTTTGAAAATCGTTTTTTGTGTATTGGTTAAACGCGTAAGATTTTCGCATTGCTATATAAGCATTATCAGAATATTGTGTGGCTTTCGTCATTCCTTCAAATGAATTAAGTCTCTGCCCTCTCACTAGTTTTCTTAGATTTATAATTGCATCGTCAAATTTCATCATCAAATTTCGTCCTGGAGCTCCAAGACGTTTTACAAAATTCTTAGTAAATGTAGCTACGTGTGGAAGAGTTTTTCCAATTATTGGACCTCCGATAAAAGTCAGACCTGCATCAATTCCACACATCGCCCAATTACGTCCACCTTCATTTTTTAATATACATTCATTCCCTATACTAGCTGCTGAAACACCTATGGCTATTACAGTAACTACACCTGCAATAGGCGCTCCAACAACCCCAACAGCTACTGCTCCTGCAACTGCTACAACTCCTCCTGCTATAATTAAGATATCTGTAGATGACATTCGTTTTGCATGAATATCAAGATAAATATTATCTTGAATTATTAAATCAAGATTTAATGTTACATTTGGATTCATGGAATAAATAATCAAACCAGCTTCATTTGCATCCCATACATTTGGTTCAATGGTTATTGTTCCCAAATCTAATTCTAAAAAAGGAAAGCACCTCAAGGCTGGATTTGTTTCATGTGTCCCTATGATTACATATGAAGCTTCTTGAAGCTCATCAAAAAATTCATTATCGTCACATTGTATATTAGAAGAGCTCCTACTTATTACAGATGTATTAAACTTGTTTTCAATAGTTGATGAAAAAGTAGCAATTGCTGACTGTAAATCTGCGTCTGGATTTTCAGGTGAAATCACTATTACATCCTGTTCATAAAAAGTTCCTGAATCTTTATCATATTCTGCTAGAACGTATTGTAAATCTTTGAATTCATACTCAGTTGTTCTCCTTACAAGTCCTGCATCGGTGGGTATTGTGATGTCTACGTCGTGTTCAAACCAGTCAACTATTCCAAGTAATGAAGGCCCTTCACTCATAGGGATAGTGTTTCTATATCCTGGAACAACATAATCATCTCCTAACACCATGATATGTGTACAATTTGGACATCTCATCTGAACAAAGTTTGCTACAGCCATTGTGTAATTATTATTTATATCACTGTAATACAAAACATGTTCATCATAATTCAGATAATCTCCAAATGAATTAGAATCACCAATGTTAGATTCACTTAAGTCATAAACAACTCCTTTTTCTTCCATTATTTCATATGTCTTACCAAGTACAGTTTTAGCTCCTCTCTGCTGTTGATTGTATCTTTGAAAT
>CAZZGN010000183.1:0-1927 GCA_964654165.1 uncultured Methanosarcinales archaeon
TAACTGAATATAATCGGGGGAGAAAAAATGTTGTTAAAGATAAATTTGTTAAAGCAGTTGGTAAAGATTTTTATATTAATGGGATGCCGTTTTATTTTGGTGGGACTAATAATTATTATTTAAGGTATGGAGATTCAGATTGTATTGCTTATGATGAAAATGGGGGGTGTGCTAAAGAAGTTTTGGATGATGCTTCTGAAATGGGTTTGAAAGTAATAAGGACATGGGGATTTACTGATGGGAATTATTATTGGGGTGCATTACAACCAGATTTAGGGATTTATGATGATGAAGTATTTAAGCAAATGGATCTTTTAATAAGTGAAGCAGAAGAAAGAGATTTAAAATTAATAATTCCTTTAGTTAATAATTGGCCAGAATATGGGGGGATGTGTCAATATGTTACTTGGTGTGGGGTTACTAGTGCAAATCAATGTAATCCTTCTGCTAGTTCTGGAATTGGAGCAGAGGTTCATGATGAATTTTATATAAATAGCTGTACAAGAAATGCATTTAAAGATTATATTCATTATATTCTTAATCGGAAAAATACTTTGACAGGAAGATATTATAAAGACGAGCCATCTATTTTTGCATGGGAATTAGGAAATGAACCCAGAGCAAGATCGGATTCTACTGGAGATATTTTAGATGGGTGGGTTGAAGAAATGAGTTCTTATATTAAAAGTATGGATTCTAATCACATGGTCACTACAGGTATTGAAGGATTTTATATTGATCAGAGTTCTGAAGGGTTAAGTATTGGAACCGAAGGAACAGATTTTATAAGAAATCATAATCATCAAAATATTGATTTTGCAACATTTCATATGTATCCAGATCATTGGGAGCTAACTAAAGAGAGAACAATGCAGTGGATTCAAGAACATGTAAATGATGCGCATAATGTTCTTGGAAAACCAGTTATAGCAGAAGAATTTGGAAAGCAGGGTTTTTTAATGGAGGATTATATGCAAGATTGGTATGATTTATTTGAATCTGAAAAAATAAATGGTAATTTATTCTGGCATTTAGTTGATAATAATTATATATGGGATGATGGTTTTTCTGTTAATTATCCTGAAGATATGAATATTATTTCATTAATTACAGATGATGTAAATTATTGGGATAATTATAATCAGCAATTATCTCCATCTAATGATGCTCCGGTTCTTAATCATATTTCAGATATTGTTGTTGATGAAGGGGATTTAGTTGAAATAAGTGTTAATGCTTTTGATTCTAATGGGGATTATATTTTTTATTCTATAGATGATGCTTATCATTTTGATAAAACTGAAACTGGTTTTGAATGGCAAACTTATATTGGCTTGGATAGTGGAGAATATGATATAACGATTAAGGCAAGTGATGGGGTTTCTTGGGATACAGAAACAATACATGTTGTAGTTAATCCTGTTGTAGGGTGTTTAAGGCCTATTGATGGGATGCAAATTGGAAGAGATGTTACTTTATGTACAGATAGTTATTATCTTCCAAATGGGGTTGCTGTTGCAGATGATGTAACCTTAGATTGTGATGGTGCAGAGATTTATGGGGATAATATTGGTTGGGGAATTACTTTAAGTGGAAGTAATATTGTAATAAAAAATTGTATTATCACAGGATATAGACAATGTGTGCAGTTGTTGCAAGCAGAAAATATAGAATTATTAAATAATGAATTTTTAGGAGGTTGTTATCAGGGAATAAATATAAGGGAGTCTAATAATATTGATATTATAAATAATAAGTGTAAATATAATACAGATATTGGTTTGTATGCTTATCATTCTACTGATATTCTTGCTAAACAAAATACTTTAGAGCATAATGGTAAGGGGATTTATTGGGATGGGGGTTCTTTGAGTAAGATTGAATTAAATAATTTTAATTCTAATTATGGGGGAGCAATATATCTTTT
>CAZZGN010000184.1:0-1915 GCA_964654165.1 uncultured Methanosarcinales archaeon
TGTGGTGCTCTTATATTTTCTTTTAAAGAAAGCTGGGTACATGTTTATATCAACACCTGATTGGATAAACCAATTCATGTTGAAACTAAATGTAAATCCACCTTCCCAACGACCTGTTATCTTACAATATTCTGAAGGAAGTTCCTGCAAAATATATTTGTTTCTTGTTTCTACAAAACATCCAAAATAGGCATCGTTTCTTAATAGCTCCCTAACTACAATGCGAAGCTCTTTTTTATATTCAAAATTGTCTAAAAATTTTTCCACAGCTTTTAGGTCTTTTTTATATTTAGGCGTATCGTACTGTTTGTCTTCTGCATTTGATATATAAGTAACATCAAACGATAACATATTTGACAGATATGCCATCAGTCTTTTGTAAACCATAGATTGCAGTTCAAATGATTGTGAAAATTTTTGAAGTGTTTCCTCATTTGATTTCGGGTTTTTCATAGCCTTATCAAGAAGGTCTTGCGTTGACTGCATTGGATTAAGGTTAATATCCTTAAGTCTGTCATTTATCATATCGGGTGTCAGTACTTGCCCATTGTACATCGGAGACATGGCTCTAGAAAATCTTATTACATCCCAAACTTCACTCTGAGTAACAAGCTCTTTCCCTGTTTCCATTGTCTCTTTTTTTGTTGCTTTTTCTATAGTTTTACTCGCCATTATTTAGTCTCCTTTCCCAGCAAGAATTATGCCCGAGTATTTTTTTTATTTTCCTCATTTTTATAGTAACTCCTGTTTTACCAAACTGTAGCAACTTCTAAAAAGGCTTTTTCGTCTTCTTTTGTTGTACTTCTAACTTGTAATAATTCTATATCCATCAGCGAAACATAATAGTTTAAATAAGAAACGGAGGTATAACGGTCTTTTCGACTGCCCGATGGTTCTTCTAGTTTTACTAGACCGCTTACCGGGGTCATATTTAATGCAATACACTCATTTATAAACAAAGTTGTTTGTATATGAGCTTGTAATAAGTATGCTCTAATACCAGTTTCAAACTGGTCTAATATTTCTTTGTTACCTGCTTTTATCAAAAACTCTTCTTCGACATTATCATCAACCAAAAATGTACAAAGTTTTTTCTTTAGACGTTCTCTAAATTTTACTGCAATTATAGAGTTTAATTGTGCTGTACCAACAATTGGGAATATACAACCAATTGCATTTTTCCCAAGTGTTCTGTCTAACAATTCGGTATATACCTTATCGTTAACATGCGGTGAGCTCATAACAGTGAGTGCAGGATATTCTTTTCCACGATCTTCATCTTTAGTTACAGAAGAAAGAGCATCGAAAACGCTTCAATTTGTTATCCACAAGGCTTTTTATCCCTATGTTCTAGCGGTTACCCGTTAGTTCGGCATATCTCTTTATGCTTAAAGGAGGTACTCTGTTAATTGTTCAAAAGTGTTATTTTTTTACCATATTTTTTTATGAAAGTTAATATGGCAATTAACATTTTTTTATCTCCAAAAAGTATATTGCGGACTCTTGGTGGTTTATTTTCTCTTTCGAGTTTCATCCACTATGCTCTGCGTGTGACTGTTTTTTTAAAAATAGCCTTCCACTCGGGTTATCCACTTAGGACTTTCCCGTTTATTCCGCAATTTATTACCCAGTGGTTACCCACTAAGAGGACAATTAATTTATCCCAGCGTTTGCTAGATCAAGTACGATTGTATCTGCTTGAAATTCTTTCCATATTTGTTTTATCCTTAATGCTTGTAAACTTGTATTTTTTCCATTATGAGATTCCATGTAACAAATTTCTGTTAACCAGCCTTTTTTGCTTGGTAACAGTCTTGCACATGATATAATTGTATTATCGTTTGTAGAACCAGCTCGCATGGCGATATCGACAGAAATGATTCGCATTTCTTCTGGCATTTTTATAATATCATAG
>CAZZGN010000185.1:0-1897 GCA_964654165.1 uncultured Methanosarcinales archaeon
CTTTGACATCAATAACATCTCCAATCGCTTTTTTTAATTCTTCTGAAAACTCTGCATACGCATATGCAATCTTAGGGTCTTCAAATTTCTCAATTATACATAATATCTTTTTCGCTAACTTTTTTTCTTCCACCTTTTTCACCTTTCTTTCCATGTATAGGACAGTTCTCATCACCACAATCTTTTATGTCACCAATACTGTCAGCAAACTCTTCAAGCTTTCCTTCCTCTACTGATTGTATCATCAAACGCTTTATCAGGGTTTCAGTAAGAGCATTAATACATTCATTACACAATGCCAGTGAGCCTTTTGTTATTTTGCCCTTCTTCTTCTTTGCAAATCCCAATAGGGCTTCAGCCTTTTCTCCACACATTATGCACTTGCTCTTTTTCACAAGTTTCTTCATATCTTTTATTACTTTTAGTTTTTCTTTTTCATTCATTTCGTTCATCCCTTTATTACAAATTTATCATATTCATGAAGCATTCTCTTAGTTAATGACATGGTCACTCCATGTGTGCAGGTCTTACACAGAGGCAAAACTTTTATAACTCCTGCTTTGGGGTCTTCAAGTGTAACCATTATGTGAACCTTGTCCCCACATATTGCACATTTATTCTTTTCTGGATTTGCTCTGATGTTTTTAAGCATCCCCACTTCGTCTATTTGATTCATTTCTTATCTCTCCTTTGTTTTCTAACTAAATGTTTTCTAACTAAATTATCTTCAAAATATCCACAAAAACTACATTTAAAAGCTTCAGTTCCTAAAAGAGTTATCCCTCCTTTTCTTTTACAACCTGGGCAAGGTATTTCATTTTCATCTAAATATGTCTCTTCTTGTTTCTTTAGATTATCTCTTTTGTATTCACCAAAAACAATACCTTTCTCTTCTAATTCAAGACATCTTTTGCAATCCGTTCCATAATGAGAAGAAAAACAATTATTGATAGTAACCAACACACATACTTCCTTCTTGCAAAGAGGGCATCTGAAATATATCCCATCTACTTCTTTCATTTGTATTGGATGTTCAATAGTAGAACAATCTTCGCATACTACATGAACAGTTGCATACTGATGGTGTGGTCTTTTTTCATCACTCATTCCTTATCCTTCTCCTTTAAATTTATTGTCTTCTCACTCACCAAACATTTTGGACATCTTATTATTCCATTAACTACTTCCAAATTCTTTGAATCGCAGTAATCACAACTATATGAAACTATCAAATTCATAGTTTCTTCTCCTGTTTTGCTATCCATCTTAAATCTTCTTTTATCCTTTCCATTGCTATTTCGCATCTCATTTCCTTTTCAGAATCACAAAGAGTTAATATCTTTTTAGATTGAATGTTGTATTGTTTTCCCTTTCTTTTGAATAATTTTCTCAAAATATCGTCTTTGCCTTGATTTCTTCCTTTATTGAAATCACTTATCCCATCATTTATTTGTTGAGCCAAATCTCTTTCTTCTGCATTAAAAGCAATGATGGGTTGACTTGCTTTTAGTTTCTCATAATCTTTTTGAGAAATAGCAATTTCTAAATTAACAGGTTCAAACATATCAGAAATATTGCTTGTCAATTCATAAAAATCCCCTTCTTTAGGGTCATTCCATTTCTTAACATTCATCTTCACATATATCTCTTCTTGTTTTTCATCCATCAATATCAGCCCTCTTCTTGAATTGTATGATTATCCTATCTACAACACAAGTATTGTCTCCGTATATTCTTCTTGGAAGATTGTGTATCATGGCTTCCTTAAAGGGCATCTTAAATTCATAGAATGCCTGTGTCACTTTTTGCAGACCCAAAATACCATTATCTCCTAAATATGTTATTTCAGGGAACGCAATTATGATTTCATCCATTTCTTTTTCTTCGTTCATAACAT
>CAZZGN010000186.1:0-1877 GCA_964654165.1 uncultured Methanosarcinales archaeon
TTTGGTGTAAATGCCCCATCTTTTGATGTTCTGCCACAGAGCATTTCAAAGGGTCTTTCTTCATGCAATAGATGCCATTTGTTTCCCGTCATTTTTTCCTCATATCATCTATCTGTATTTGTTTAATTTCTCTTGCCCTGAAAAGACATTTTTCCTCATTATTAATCCAAACGTCTTTTCCATTCGCACTTATCCGAATTTGTAGATATTCAACATATATAACATCTTTAAGAACACCAGGACAGATAGTTACATCCTTCATTCTTTGTTTTTCTTCATTTTTTTCCAAAGCAAGTCCTCCATCTTATTAGATTAGACGCATTTGACCGCTCAATAGTTCCTTCAGCTTCCAATTTAAGTACGGCATGTGTAACAGAATGCGAGCTTACGCCCATTCTTTTTGCAACTTCCCTAGTCAAAAAATAGACATCTTTTCCTCTCTGCTCATATCTAGCTTCAAGATGTTCTTTCAACATATCTTTTGTAATCATAATATCAAATTCTTTTTATAGTGATTTTTTCTTTTTTAGACAGACCTGGCAGGGTATCTTCCATGAATGAAAACAATTCCTTTCTAGTCATATCTTTTTTAACATCCCCATGTTCAACACGATAATTACGAACAATGGCAGCACCTTTTATTTTCTTTGGCAAATCCATATCATCAAAACTCAATTGTTTATCAAGATATTCACGATGATATTTTTCGACAACATCCCCCGTAATCTTATCTTCTTTTACCAACTTCTGTTGAACATCTTTGGGCAATGATGCAATCTTTTTTGCTGTTGATTCGGGTATCTCCGCCCTGCGTAACATTTCTGCAATTTCTTTTGGAAGTTTTTTTAATAAAGACCTGCGTGTCTGAAGCCTTTGAACAGATATGCCTGTTGTATCCGATATTTGTTGAAGTGTTTCCCCTAATTTCATAAGCTCTTCAATTGCTTCTGCCTCTATAATCGGACTTGCAGACCGATGGAAATTGCTTACAAGAAGAACATATCTATCAATATTTGATGGAAGGTTGATATATACTTTTGCCCTTACTGTTTCTTTTCCTTCCGACATCAAATCGTTAATGTTCTTTCGTCCATCAATTACTCTGTAATTCTTCCCTTTCTCAATCATTTCCATCTTATTTAAGACAACATCCGTAATGGTTCCTAATTTAGAATGTGATTTCCTTCGACCTTCTTTTGTTTTTACTTCATCAACAAGTATCTCCGATATTGGAACATCCATTGTTTCAAAAGAATAGGCTTCAAGCAATGGTTTTATGTCTTTCTTTGTCATATCACACCATTACTTTTTAATCAATTCTTTAAACAACGTGTCAAGTTCTTCCAGCCAAGATACTTGCTCCGCTATTCTACCCTCCACCCACTCCAGCATATTTTTTCTGACATCATCGAGATTTGTTTTCAAAATATATTCATAAGTTGGTCTTCCCTTCCCTGGTGTTTGAATTGTTTTTACAGTTATAGTTCCTTGTTTCCTTAATTTTTTGATTCCTATGCTTACCTCTGGTTGTCTCAAATCCATATCCCTCTCGATTTGTTTTGAGATTGCTTTCTTTTTATTGAGCATGTATGCAAGTATCTTTGCATCACCATTAGTATAGTCGAATTTTTGTAACAATTCTACCAGCCTTTCTTCATTTTTACTTAATTGAAATGTTTCTACTTCTTTCATTTTTATTCACCATTTTATTAATTACCCATAGGATATTTATCCAATTCTTGTTCCTCGATGGTCTCTGTAAAGAAATCTTCCATCGGCACCAGGAAAGGTTTTTTTTCTCCAATCCGATATACCCGCTTTTTTCCATCACCATGCGTATTGCCCAATTTTATAAATTTTTTTACAGCATCTTCATT
>CAZZGN010000187.1:0-1864 GCA_964654165.1 uncultured Methanosarcinales archaeon
ATATAGAATATCTTAAAGATAATTATCAAACAAATACTTATGAAAAAATAGGTAAAGAATTAAATAGAACTGCAAAGTCTGTATACATGAAAAGACGTAAGTTAAAATTACAAAGAAAAAGGAGGGTAAAGTAATGACACACAATGACTATGAACAATGTATGTGGACAGCATACAAAGCAAATGCAATGGCAATGCTTGCGAATATAAGAGTATTGAAATTACAGGGGAAAACAAATAACGAATTGAAACGGCTAATAGGAGAGTACAATCTCTTAGCCAAGCTATTGAATGATGAAGAGGCAAAGGGTAAGACATTTCATACTAATAGGTGGGAGACGTTACCCTGTGAAGAGTTATACGAGAACAGAAAGAAGATGAGAGAATTAGTAGAGCAGAGAGAAATAGATGGTGTCAATATAGATATGGAACTTAGGGCATTAGACGATTTGAACCAAGAGCCACATACTAATTAGGAGGGTAAAGTAATGGTAAAACCAAGTAAGGGAATGCCGAAGCAGATTATAGTATATGGCAAACGCTATAAAGTAGAGTATGTAGAAAATATGGCAGATGTAGATATAGATAAACGCTCTGCTTTATGGGGACAGATTGATTATCACACTAGAACCATAAGAATATATATAGGCAAGGGTGACAGAGTTAGACAGCCTTCTGATATATTAGAGACTTTAATACATGAAATTATCCATGCTGTATTAGAAGGCTGTAAAGCATTAGATATATTAGTCCCCAAACACACGGAGACTTTTGTAGATACGCTGGGTACTATGCTTGCTGATACTCTATTAAGAAATGATTTGGTTAAAAAATGAGCAAAAAAGAGATGCTTCAAAATCGCAAAAGAAAACAACGCATGGTTCGTTCTTGGGCTTCCGCAGGCAAAGGCCACGCTTGTTTTGTAGTGGGAGCCGGCACTAGCCTTAATAATCTATCTGACGAGCAGATAGAAAAGATACAAGAGTCATTTACTATTTGTGTGAACAGAGCATATCAAATCATTAAACCTGACATTTTATTGTATCAAGATTGTCAGTTCTTTTTCGAGAACAAAAAATATGTAAAAGAAAATCCAG
The DNA here is from genome assembly GCA_964654165.1 of uncultured Methanosarcinales archaeon. Lineage (GTDB taxonomy): Archaea > Nanobdellota > Nanobdellia > Woesearchaeales > CAZZGN01 > CAZZGN01. The sequence goes on from CAZZGN010000187.1 coordinate 1,097, forward strand.
ATAATTGTATAATGCTCACAAGAGACATAACTTCAATTGTAGAACTTCCTCATCTTTACACTTTTAAATTAATTACAGGAAAATTTAGTAAGCCAAACCGTTTACCTTATCTTCAGGGTTCGGGGAACAGTGGAGCATTAGCATTCCAACTTGCTATGCATTTAGGTTTCAATCCTATCATTCTTTTGGGAATGGATTGCTGTTATGATGAAGAAGGGAATACGTCATTCTTTGGAAAGAATAAATTTCATACAAATCGTACACTAATAAATTGTAGACTTGGATTGGCGTATATCAAGTTGTGCTCAAAGATGGTAAAGATATATTCTCTTTCAACAAATAACTTCTTCAAGCAGTCTTCATTCTTAAAAGTAATGAAGAAACTCAAAAAAGTAAAAAAGAAATTCAAACTGATATGAAAGAAAAGAAAAAGAGAATGACAGGATACTTCCCAACTCCAAAAATCTGGGTAGATGAGAGTCATAAAATGATTACCAACTCTTTAGGTAAAGATTGGAAGAAGAAGTATGTTGTATGGGATTGTGCGTGTGGTACGGCTAATTTGACAAGAGGACATAAATTTCAAGAATTGTATATTTCTACGATTGATCAGAGTGATATCAACACAATTACTGATTGTAAGTATAATCCTGAAGCCACTATTTTCAAGTATGATTTCTTGGCTTCAATGGGTCTTGAAAATTTGCCAGAAGGATTGAAGGAAGCATTTAGAAGTGGGAAGAAAATTCTGTTCTTGATTAATCCTCC
>CAZZGN010000188.1:0-1860 GCA_964654165.1 uncultured Methanosarcinales archaeon
CAATCGCCGCTGATTTTTGCATAGTCACAACCATATCTGGATTTGTCATACTCGTAACCAAAACATCTCCTTGATTTACTTTATGCAAATCTTTAAGGTCGTGTATAATTTTTATTTTTCCTGAAGCAATTCCTGGAGAGGCTGCAAGCCCTTTCAAAATAACTTCACCTTCAATTTCTTTAACTTCTGAAAATCTTGTTTTGATAGTTGTTATTGGCCTAGTTTGTAAGATGTATATATCTTCATTCTCTATTGCGAATTCGATATCTTGTGGTTTGTCATAGTGTTTTTCTAATTTTAATGCGAACTCGGCAAGTTGTTTTATTTCGTATGTTTTTAGAACTCTAGCATTTGATTTTTCTGGAGTTAATTGAATTGTTTTAGTCTCTCCTCCAGCAGTTCTTATTATTGCTAATTTCTTATTTGAAATATCTTCATTTGTTATTTCCATATCCTTTGATAAAATATACTGGTCTGGCTTGATCTTTCCAGAAACAATCCCTTCTCCTTGTCCGAATACAGCTTCTATCATTATCTCGTCGTTATTCTTAACTGGGTTCTTTGAGAACATTACTCCTGATTTGTCAGAGTTTATCATTTTTTGAACTATTGCGGCAATCCCAACTAGGCTATCAAAACCTTTCTTCTTTCTGTAATATATTGAACGTGCTGTAAAAATTGAAGCAAAACAATCTTTTACGTTTTGAATTAATTCTGGGTTTCCTTTAACGTTTATGAAAGAGGACTGCTGTCCTGCAAATGATGCGTCACCCAAGTCCTCTGCTGTTGCTGAGCTCCTGACTGAAACGAAGACTGGTTCTCTTGCTGATTTTAGAATTGCTAGTGCACCAGGGGAACTTTCTAGTCCTGCTAGGTCAATATTAAAATGGTCGTATGCTTCTAAAATTTCAGACTCTAATATTGCTGGTATTTTTGAAGATGAAATCATATCTCTTATTTCTTTTGCTTTGTTTGTTAGATCTTCTGTTTTGTCGACGTCTATTTGATTTAGAATGTCTTTTATTTTTTGTTCTAATTTTGCTTCTTTAAGAAAAAGAAAAAATGCGTCTGTTGTTACGACAAAGGCTTGTGGGACTGGAAATTTTGAGTTATACATCTCACCTAGATTTGCACCCTTTCCTCCAGCAAGATTTAGATCTTTTTTTGAAAGATCTGACAACCATGCGATATATCTGTCACCCATGTATTTTTTTAGAGAGTATTATATATAAATGTTGGGATGAATTTTATGCGAGAACTGATTTTGGTCTTAGTTTACGGGGGTGTCTTGTGTTTCTTCGACTTTGTCTTTGGCTTCTTCTACTACCTGCTGTTGGCTTTGAACTTGCTGCTGGCTTCCTTGATCCTCTAACTGTCTTAACTCTGCTTCTTCTGATGACAGCTTTCTCTTCGCTTCTTCTATCTTTTCTTTTCTTTGTGCTTTTATTTTTATTTCTTTAATTCTTTGTTCTGTTCTTTTAACTTTCTCTTCTGTTTCGAATAACTCCTTCTCATCATCGTCCATCTTTATTTTTTTAGTTGAACTTTTATGCATTATCATGAACAAGGTTACGATGAATGACATTAGAACGAATACGCTTACTAGAGATGACATCCAGTTGACTGAGCCGTCTTCTCTTATGAATGTTGATTTTCCTGTTAATAGAATTCTTTGAAGTTTGCCTGATTCATCTTCTCCATTTGTTTGAGTATCTGTTTCGCTTGTTTCTTCAACGGTTATGTTTGTTTCTTCAGGTGACAGGGATACTTCTTCGACGATTGTTCGGTTTGCAGCTAGCTCTTCTGTTGAAAGAATGCAGTCGGTTGGTGTACAATCTATGAATATTGGGTCTAGTGTAT
>CAZZGN010000189.1:0-1858 GCA_964654165.1 uncultured Methanosarcinales archaeon
TCTTTACTTCCTTTTCAAGCATTTCTTCTGTTAATAATGCGTGGATTATGATTGTATTGTTCTTGCCTCTTACTTTTTCAATAATCATATCTTCTGGTACAAAACCAAAAGTTTTAGTAAGTGTGAACCTAACGAAATTCCTACCTGCCTTATCCTTTAACTTGATAGGGCTGGTGCTTTGAACTGACATCATGTCTTCTAGCCGTTTCATTTATTACCATTCTACACCTCACGCAGGAGGTAAAATTATATAACTTCATTATTTTTTCTTCTTCTTTGCTAGCCTCGTTTTTACAGGTTTTGCAGATCACTTCTTGTTTCTCCCGTGATTTTTCATTTTTAAATGTCTGATTTTCCTAATATGGTCACACATCGTTGTTTTTCCTAGCCTTGCTCGTTTATGCTCATTAAAGATGAAGTTAGGGCAAGAACACTTCCATTCTCCATCTTGCAACTGCATAACATCATATTCTGCTCCGGGCAAAGAAAACGATTTAACTTTAAAAAACTTAGCTTTATCCATATTTTTTATTTAAACTTCCTCCCCAAATTTTCAAGTGCTTTTCTTGTATTCTGGTGCATTGGTATTCCCTTCGGCCTGTGAGCGCAAATTTCACCATGTTTCGATTTACTAAGTATCATTAAATTTTCCTCTCTATTGTCGTCTTTTATATGATTCATGTGATGTACTATTTCATTCGGTTTTAAATACCTGCCCAGCTTTTTCTCCATTACTAAGCGGTGTTCTCTTACATAGCCTTTTACTGCTCTGGGATGTTTTGGTAAATAAACCAGAATGTAACCTCTCTCTGTTTTCCTCCCACCCTTCCAGTTCGGGCTTTTTTCACCTTCCCTCACATATTTGTCGCGACTAAAATGATTCTTCTTTCCAGAGTTGTTATATGAATTACTACAACTCTTACTACAAAAATTCCTTTTTTTCAATTTACTTGGGAAAATAGTCTTTTCCTTACCGCATTTCGCACATATGATTATCATCTATAATGACTATACGGCATTAGTTTTAAAAGAGCAAGTATTTCCAAAATAACACCAAGGATCGGTACATTTTCCATTCTCATCTAGGCCACCGCTAAACTTGCCATCTTCAATAGTTTTCACGGCTTTTATAATCCACTCGACAGCCTCTTGCCTGTCTTCATCTGTAACTGGAACTTGGAAAAGTTTTGGTTTGTCGTTCTCCCACTCTTCTTCCTTACGCTTGCAAGTGATAAGGTAGGACTCGGTAAAATTCTTGTCTGACAAAGCATAGAGCTTTCTCTGCATTGACTTTTGGAACTTGCTCAAAGACCAGGGGGTACTCGATGATTTGATTTCTAAAAACTTAGTATGCGCTCTATCTTTACCATCAATGAAACCTATTATTTTGTATATATTTTTAAAAGAGCATCCTAATTCCATTGGAGATACCACACTTGTTAAGTCAAAACCGAACTTCGTTTTTGGGTCAAAATCGTAATGCTCAACAATGGGAAATCTAGTTTTAATGTGACTCAATTTATCGTTTTGTTTTCTGCCACAAACATGTCCCTGGATTATTTTGTGAGCCTCTTTCCCCTCATGGTAGTACCACTTATCCTCTGGTTTCAACCCCATTTGCTTGTTGAGCCAGTTGTGAGAGTTCTCAGGCTGTAAACAGTTGTTTATGGTAGAGAATGATAGTTGGATCATAGTTTATTAAAACATTTCTAAAGATACTTGTCAATACCTTGGTCTGCGCGCAAAATCTGACAAATTATCTTCCCTCTCTTCTGGGAATCCGTCCTTCACTTTCACCATTGTTTCGATTTCTTCTGGCGTCATTGTCAAAATATCATTCCTCAACACTAACTCCCCG
>CAZZGN010000190.1:0-1308 GCA_964654165.1 uncultured Methanosarcinales archaeon
ATTGATGTTGCATCAACAGTATGAATATTGAAGTTTCCCTTTATGCTTAAATCAGCTGGCTTTTTGTTTGTGTTAATTATTAATGTGCCTTTTTCCTTTAATCCGGATGTTACATCAACTGTTTCAAGCAAAGAGGCATCTAAAACAATGACTATATTTGGGTTATATACCTGACTTCTTATATTTATTTTTTCATCAGAAATCCTTGCAAATGCCTGGACAGGTGCTCCTGCTCTTTCAACACCAAACATTGGAAATGTCTGGCTTTGCTTGCCATCATCAAAAGCCGCTATTGCCATTATCTGGCCTGTTGTAACAGCTCCCTGGCCACCCCTTCCATGAATTCTTATCTCTATCATCCTCTTTCTAAAATTTAGAGTTATTGAAACTATTTATATCTTTTTGTTTTAATTGCTATGTGTAAGCCCCTAATCTGAAGAAACACCTGCTAAATTTGTGTGTAAGAAATTCTGGGACTATACCATATTCATAATATGCTCTCGATAGCACAGAGAAATTGTAACACGCCCATGAAATTTTGATATCATTTATCTGACTCATATCATTTACACAAAGTGTGTAACTTCCAAATTTTCGTTTCTTTGCTGAATTTGTTGACTCAGCATTCTGTCTTAAGTTTAACTCATCTATTTCTTTTTCATCTTTCTGTTTCTGTAGTGTTACAGTTCTTTTCCATTCCTGGCTTCCTTTTGCGTTTGTTATAGTATTAGACTTTATTCTTATGTGTGCCTGACCTTCCTTAACTTTTATACTAGTACAATTGTTCCTTGTCAAATAGTAAGTGTCTGCACTCCAGTGTTCTATATTGAAATTATGTGAAGTTATCTCAATGTGATTCCCCATCAAATTTGGATCTTCGTGGTCTAAAACATCTACAACAACTGCAGCATTTAGGATTATTGTAGAAGTTACTTCTGCTATTTTATGGTCTTTTCTTCTACACTCTTTTCCTACCTTTATTGAATACCATGTGGAATAACAAAACGTTGCTTCTCCTGTTCCGTCTGTGGTAAATCTTGTTTCTAATAGGTTTAAAGGCTCTGAGGTTACTCCTATTATCTCATCTGCATAAAAAGAGACTATTGGGTTATTTTGGTAGTTGTCTAATGTCTTAAAACAAGGAACTTTTACATCAGGAAAATCGTGCCTAACAATATATCTGATAGTACCCATAGATCTTCTTAGAGACTTGCCAAAATAACGTTTTATACATAAGCATATCAAATCATCATGCAACTTTTTATAGTACTCAAAAGAAGATCCTGCAGGAAGATGTATGTCTAAAAC
>CAZZGN010000190.1:1318-1857 GCA_964654165.1 uncultured Methanosarcinales archaeon
ATTTTATGAAGGTATCAAATTCTTTCTCTTGACTTTTATTGTAAATGGATTCATCTCTTGGGTAGCGCTCTCTTTTTCTATAAGTATAGTATTTCTTTTTAGCTTTCTTCTTTCTTTTAGGAGCTGTTTTCTCAATTAACTTTTGTTCTTCATAGAGAACAAAAGTTTCAAGCTTTGAGTACATATTTTTCTTCTTCATATCTTTTTGTAGTGCCCACTACTATTTTAGTTTTTCTATACTGGAGAATACAAATAGTTAAATATAAGTAGTGCCTATTAAATATCTTATGATGGTATTCATAAGGAAGAAGGTCAGAAAGGGAAATATTTATTATTATATTGTTGAAAATAAAAGAGAAGGAAGTAAGGTACATCAGAAGGTTCTTTATTATATTGGAACTATCCGGACATTAATTAAAAAGCTTAAAATTGCTGATGAAGTTCTCAAGCAAAAGAAGGATTAGTTTTTACACATAGCATGTTTTAATTTAAAAAGAGTTTAATATCTTAAAAAGGTTTATAAAGCCATAATCTAACCT
>CAZZGN010000191.1:0-1835 GCA_964654165.1 uncultured Methanosarcinales archaeon
TTTTCTACGAAAACAGATAGTCGGCTTCGCCGAAATTTATTTATTGGGCACTTTTTTCAATGTCTTTTTTCATTTCTTTCAATAAGTCCAACAATAAATCTCCTAAATCATTTCTGTAAAAAACTTCTTCTTTTAGTTTATTTTTTCCAAGCGTATAAACTCTCCATCTTGCACCCTTAACAGAATCAATAAAGGAATCCGCTACGCTTTCATATAGCTTTTTATCATTACCAGTTTTTTGAAATTTTGCCAACGGAACTCTAAGCTTTGTAAGTGTTGATAAAACATCTTTTAATTTTTGTTTTGTTTTTTTATTCAACAAATTTCTTTGTTTATCATAATCATTTAGGAATCTTATCAACTCGTAAGCTCCTAAAACCCAAAGTTTAGAAAGAAGAAGATATCTTCGTTTTTTTCTTAAATTTTCTTCTGACTTTGAGTCGCTACTTATTTTTGAGAGTTCTTCAATCAATTCAACATCTAATTCCCCTAATGCTTGAACCTCTCCAAGTAAAAGCATTTCAACACCCATGAATGTAAAGGAATTATCAATCCATTCAGATTGTTTGTCTTTTTCCATATTATCTTTATGGGAGATAAGTTTTTAAGTATTAATATATTATTTATATTATGAAATCAAAGATAAGTGCATTGACTATAATCTTAATTGTTCTTTCTTTAATTTCCTTGTTTCTTACTCTCGGTTCTTACAACTACTATAAACATGAGGCAAAACTTTATTCTGATATGATATATGCTGAACCGGTTGAAGATGTTATTAGTTCCGAAGATATGTCACGTTTATATGAGGAAGAACTAGATAAATATGTATTAATACAAAGTATGAACACTAATACACAGATTTTAGACGGAGACAGTCAGAATATGTATTTAAGCTATTCCCATTATGCCCGCAATGAATATTTCTTAAATAGGCTTGCGTCAATAATCTTTATCTTTCTTTCAATATTTTCTTGGAAATTTGATAGAATAAAAGGAATGAAAAATAAATAAAATGAAAAATAAAAACCAACTAATTTTTCTCCAAATTTTGATAGTTGTTGTGGTTATACTTGCACTTTTATTAGTTTATTCGTGGACGAGAACAAATGAGAATTGCACAAATACTCCAGTTTCCACTTCATACGACCCCGCAGACCCGCTGGTGTGGCCTTTCTATAATTATCCTGACGCACAAAAAGAAGCTTACATTCATCTTAGAAAAAATGGATATGAAGTTCAAGAAATTCAGGACATTTATGATGGAGTGGTAAGTGCGATCATGTTTGATGCTGATGGAAGTGATTATCTGCAAATGCAAGAGGGGTTTTGGGCATTATATTTGAATTACGATAAGAGTATAAGAGAAACATATAAAGTCCAAATTATTAAAGAAGATAAGACTTGTTTTTACGAAGTTTTAGCAGAGGTTTTCACCGATTACATAATGAATGAAAATACGACTGTGTCACTTTATGACTCATTTGACGAAGGCTATTGTATAGATTAAATAGTAAAAAACAATTGATTCTATGTGTAAATTCTACTCCCAACGACAATTTTAAAGACAATTTTCAGCAACTACGATATCAAAGAATTTTCGGAGATTGGAAACTCTGCGAAATTCTTTCAGAATTTCTTGCCACGCCTTGCAGGCTCTCGGCTTCGCCTCGGGAAAATGAACAGCAGATTAAACAGAAAAACCTTGCAGGTTTTTCCCATATTTTTGCTACGCAAAAACACTCGGGGTCGTTTCACTCCGCCCGAGCCCTGCGGGTCGCTTAATCGCGATGTTATGTGCAATAATTTCAAAGGGCTAAAATAGAAGGGGCAAT
>CAZZGN010000192.1:0-1823 GCA_964654165.1 uncultured Methanosarcinales archaeon
TCTTTTCTTTAAAATCATTGCAATTTTTAAAATAGGGACTCTGCTTTTCAGAGTCCCTTAGGTTTGTATCCGAACTTCTGTATGACAACTTTCGTCATCAACCAATAAATTAGCTTTGTCCCATGAACACTCTGCCGAAGCTAATATAGCAATTGCAGCAACATCCGCTAAGGTGGTCAAACTTTGGGTAGCCTTAAACTCACGAACCAAAATGGGTATCAAATCGAGTTTTGATTTTGGTGTCAGAGAAGAGACAAAGTTAGTCAAAGAGCTCAAATAGTTCTTGTTATCTGCTTTGTCGGGATTTGGCAGATGGCGAGCCGGATGATCGCCCTCGACAAACTCCAAAAGGCAAAAATTAGCAATGTCAGCCAGAAGCCTTGGATCATGACAGTTCTGGAAGATAATAAGTCTATTAGTTTCAATATCTTTCAGTCTGTCATATTGTGGCTTGTCTGGGCTGGCAAGCCAGCCATATCGCATACCACCAAGCCTTAGCCTAGTTTTCATGTGACCAGTGATACGGCGATACCATTCGTAACAAGGACTAATACCACTAAGCAACCTAGAAAACATTAAATCTTCAAATTCCTTTGACCACTCATCAATCCGTTGATCGTCAAGGGGTTTTATATCGATTTGACGTGCCATGATGGTTGTAGCGCTATGCTGGCTAAATGGTGTTTCTTGTAAAGAAGCCCATTCCCCATGTCTTATTTTCTCAAACATTTTTCGCCACATCATTTTTCGTAAATCGCTGCCCGGATAATCGCCGCAGAATCCATAAGATTTATGTTGCACAATTCACCTCCTTTTTAACGAACCAAATCTATCCTACAAAAAATATTTCGGTAACACAATTGTGTAAAATGTGGATAAGTATTGTATTAATTCTTTGAATTGTTAACAAAAACAAGCAAAGGCAGTAGATTGGGGGTAGTTTAAGTTTCACAAAAAAGAAGCAGAGCTTGACGGAGGAGCGTGAAAAGGGAGGGAAAGATGAATGAGTATTTGACACACGAAGTTATCGCTCGTATCCCTTCCTTCTTGTTTCGAGAACAAGACGATGGATGGATTGAAGCAAGAACCAGTTTGAGTAGAAATCAAACCCCTGGATATCGAAAAGATAGTACCAATGGAACTGCTATAGCTGGTCTCATAGACATGGCTATAGTAGCAGCTTGTAAAATACAATTTGACGTAAAGGGTCCAACGTATAATTTCGGTCCGAAGAAAATAAGATTTCATATTCCACCAGAAAAAGAGATAATTGTTCGAGCCAAGGTTAGTTGGAATCGTCTTGGAGTTTGTCATGTTAAGGTCGAAATCTTAGATAATGACAGAACGATTCTGTGTTATGGTTCGGGAAACCTAAAAGAAGATAAGCCAAGACAACAAGAAAAGAAGAATTTATTATTGTTTCTAGGCGGTAGTTAAGAAAACTACCACTTTTTTTGATAAATAAGTATTGACTTTGCAATATAAATATGCTATACAATGACAAAGCACAAGGAGGACTATATGTCCAAAGTTTCAGGAATATGTATCGAAGTTCCAACTCTCGCGCCACTTTCTTTGGAAGATCAAAAAGAGCTAATAAGAAAAATAAGAGACGGAGACGAAGATGCGAAGATTAAGCTTTTCGGAAGCCTGAAGGGGTTAATCGTTAGAAAACTTCTAATGTACTACGGTATTCCGTATCATCAATATGACGATGGAATGGCTGCTTGCTATATTGGATTCGGAGAGGCTTGTAATCGATTTGATCTTAGGCTTAAGATCATGTTTAGTACGTATGCTTTTTATTGGCTGAAACTTGAATT
>CAZZGN010000193.1:0-1813 GCA_964654165.1 uncultured Methanosarcinales archaeon
GTTTATATTAAATTTCTTTGCTTCTTCTATAACTTTTTCAGGTTCTGGTGTTATGATTGCCATTCCATTTCCCATGTTCCAAGTTTTGTAAGCTTCTTTATCATCAATGTTTCCAAGTTTCTGGCAATATTGCATTGCTTCGCAAGGAGGGAATAGATTTGTTAATTCTACCCCTAGTTTTGATGGCCTTAACATCCTTCCAACTTTTTCGAGAATGCCTCCTCCAGTTATGTGGGCAACACCATGTATCTTACATGTTCCTTCTTTATCAAAAGAACCATGCATATCAACAACTGCTTTAGAATAGATTTTTGATGGCACCAACACATGCTCTCCAAGTTTCTTTCCATTCAGTTCTTCATTATGCCAGTTTTCTCCAAAATGATCTTCGAAAACTTTCCTGACCAAAGATAATCCGTTTGATCTGAAACCTTTTTCTTCAAACACAACTATTGAATCATCCTCTTTTATTTCTTTTCCCGTAAAAATCTTTTCTTTTCTTGCAAACCATATTAATGCTGAATTCCAGTGATATACCAAATTACCATGCCCTTTAATTGAATTTCCCATCTGGCACAGTTCGCCATTGATTATGGCAACATTTGCTTCTTTGGCCGCATTCATATAACCTTGTGCAAGCTCTTTAACTATATGTAATTTTGAATCATCCATGCCTAAAGTATTAACATCCAGATTGCTTCCTACTAATACAGGTTCTCCCCCTCTGACAACTGCATCATCGCAGACCATTGCCAATAAGTCAAAAGCTATTGTATCGTGTTTGTTCATTCTATGTGCTATTTCTACTTTTGTTCCTACACCATCAAAACCCATACACATAAAACTACCTTCGGGAAGCTTACTTACATCAACCATTCTCAATCCTGAGAAATCATCAAATGGAATAATGATTTCACCCAGAATGCCCTTTCTATTTTCGAAGGTTTGTTTAGCCGCTTCGTATAATATTCTTGCTCCCTTCGATTCTATATCGACATCGACTCCTGCCTTGCCGTATTCTCTTGCCATTATCTGTTTTCCTCGTCTGCTTTTTCTAACTTTTTTATTTTGTTTTCGTTGTTTGTTAGGATTAATTCTTTTAAATTTGCATCTTTTGATGAAAAAATCTGGGCAATATGCCTTGCAACATTACTTGGTTTTAGAATTAATGAATTTGAACTTCCTGGTGGATTGAAAACACAAGAATCAAACTCATCTGCATCAGGTGGACAACTTATAGTTGGGTGTACTGAATGGAATGAAACAACTCCACTCAATGCATCTGTGCCACCTGCAACTGCAACAAATACAATATCATTCTCTTCATTGTATTTTTTTATTATAGATTCTGCTGTTGAAGGTTGTTTGTGAGCTGAACAAATCCTTAATTCTGATTTTATATTGTATTTTAACAATTCAGCTTCTATCTTTTTCATATGTTCTAAATCTGAATCTGATCCTGCTATAATTATAGTTTTCATAAATAACCACCTTCTTTTAAAGATTTTTTTAAACTTTCTTTTACATCTCCTTCAGGGAAAGGAAATTTTTCACCTGTCATTTTCTCGTATAACATTATATAACGGTAAGAGATTTCAATTACATCTTCATCTTCTAATGGTGGTAGTTCTCCAGTACTTCCATAAGAAAATCCTTTTTTTGTTATTATGTCCCTGACAAATTGTTTTGACATCTCTTTTATTTTTAATTCAGGTTTTGCTTTTAGTAGTTCTGAGACATTTGCATATTTTTCATTTTTCATTTCTTCTTTGATTTTTTCTAATTTCTTATATTCTTCAATTGAACAATATCT
>CAZZGN010000194.1:0-1804 GCA_964654165.1 uncultured Methanosarcinales archaeon
AAGCAATGGACAAGTTTTTGTAACTTGTAGAATAACTCACGCTCAAGGCCATAGCGAAGAAACAACGCTTTCAGCAGGGCTTGAAACTTCTGGTGTCAAAAACCAAATACAAGCAATGGGATCAACGATAACATATCTTCAAAGATACACGCTTTTATCACTCACTGGATTATCTACGCATGACATGGATGATGACGCAAACTCAATCGAAGCACCAAACAAACAGACTGTATCAATGCCTAAGTCTACAAGCAAGCCTAAGCAGGAGGTTTCCCCTGCAAAAACCGAAGAACTCCCATCAAACGACGAAACACCCGAAGATGCAGAGATCGTTGAGTGTGGGACAATCTCAAAGGAAAAAGGCAGAGAGCTTGTTGCCATAGCCAAAAAGAATGAATACACTCAAAAGGAAATGTTTGAGGTTGCTGGAAAATTAGGATATACGAGAATACTTGATATTCTAGAGCAAGATTATGAAACTATCATGCTTGAATTAAACAGACCAGCGAAGGACTTTAGAATCAAGAAAGATCAGTTGCAAAAAGAAATATGGAATAAATCATAAAAACAACATAAACAGGAGAAATAAGTAATGGCTAAAAGAAAATACACAAACACCTACACAAGCGTTACTCAAGCGTTAGCAATATTAAGAAAAATTGGTCTTGAGATATGGTTCAAACAAAATACTGCTGAATTTTGCGACAATAAAAGTAAGTTAGGTAAAAAAGTTGGTACTGAAATACATGACGCAATAGAGCTTTTTATCAACGAAGGAACAACCGACTTTGAAACAGATCACCCAGAGCAAGTTGGAACTGCTCTTAAATCGTTTGCTAAGTTCAGGGAAGAAAGACCAGAGATTGAATTAACATTAACAGAAATAGCTTTAACAAGTGAAAAACATAAATTCAATGGCACCATTGACTGTATCGGAGATAAGGCTTTAATTGATTGGAAAACAGGAGAAGCGAAAAAAGAAGATAAGCCAAAGATTTATGATGAATACAAATATCAAGTTGCAGCTTATGTTTATCTCTGGAATGAAGTACATAAAGACAATATTGAAAAAGCTTATATTGTCGCCATTGCAAAGGATAAAGTTGGGTACAATGTTTATGAAATGGACAAACAAGAAATTGACGATTGTTTTATTTATGCGTTTTTACCTGCTTTGAAAATATGTAATTACCAAAAACTTATAAAATCAAACAAAAACTATTATAACAAAGGATAACACATGCATATCAAAGTTAAGGACGGGGTAATTATTGAATTGGAAACCACAAGAATTTTAAGTGCTTGTGAAGCCGATAGAGTTGCAAGGGCAAATGGCTTTTTATATGCCGAAAGATTTGTGAAAGAATACGACACAAGAGAACTTAAATTATCAAACAATCTTAGAATAATCCAACCATAATAAAGGATAAAAATGAACCAAGAAATCGCTTTAATTGAAAAACAAACAAATGAAATGGTAGAGCAAGCCGAATCATTTAACATTGAGCATCAAGTAAGTTATGAAAAGGCAGGGAAATACTTGCTAAGAATAAAAACTTTAGCGAAAGAGATCAAAATAACCTTTGATCCTATAGTCAAAAAAGCTCATGAAACCCACAAAGAAGCAACTAAGCAACGAAACTCACATTTGAACCCTGTGCTTGAGGCAGAAACAATCTTGAAAAATAAGTGTAAAGCCTATGAAAACGAGAGGGAACGCAAGGCAGCAGTAGAAAGAAAGAAGGTTGAGGCAGAGAAGCAAAGAAAATTAGATGCAGAAAACAAAAAAAGGCAAGATGAGGCA
>CAZZGN010000195.1:0-1798 GCA_964654165.1 uncultured Methanosarcinales archaeon
ATCTTGCAAAACATTTGCTAACAAATACTTTCCTTATGTGCAACGCAGACGAATTGAAAAACATCAATCTTAATGATATGTACATGTTCCATAAAGAGAAGAAAGGAATTGGCACAATAGCTTTAACAACAGTTCCCGATCCATCTGCTTATGGTGTAGCTAATATCGAAGGGACAAAAATCATTGAATTTGTTGAAAAGCCTAAAAAAGAAGAAGCTCCAAGCAATCTCATTAATTCTGGATTGTATATTCTCGAACCTGAAATATTAGACTTTGTGCCTGAAGGAAAAGCAATGATGGAAACAGATGTATTTCCAAAAGTCGCAAAAGAAGGAAAATTGTTTGGTTATCCGTTCTCAGGGCAGTGGTTTGATACAGGCACAATGGAAAGATATGAAAAAGCCATAAAAGAATGGAAAGATATTGAGTAGGTGAAACAGTTGGATCCAAAAATTTTCAAAGCATATGACATTAGAGGGATATATCCCAAACAATTAAATGAAGAAGATATGTACAAAATAGGAAGGGCTTATGTTCAATTTTTAAGAGAAGAGAATCCTGATAAAGAATTAAATATCGTTGTTGGAAGGGATATGCGTCTTTCTTCTCCTGCACTATCAGAAAGTTTGATTAAAGGAATAATAGATAGTGGTGCAAACGTAATTGATATTGGTTTGACTTCAACTCCGACTTTTTATTTCGCTGTTGCAAGTTTAGGATATGACGGTGGAATGCAAGTTAGTGCTTCACATAATCCCCCAGAATGGAATGGCATAAAAGCTGTGAGAGCAAGAGCTTATCCAATTGGATTAGACACTGGTTTTAGTGAAATTAGGGATATTGCATTAAAAGGAGATTTTCCTGAATGTGAAAAAGGGACCATAATAAAAAAAGAAAAAGTATTACAAGAAGCTGTAAAATACAGTATGAATTATTATAATTTTAATATTAAACCCATGAAAGTTGTTGTCGATGTCGCAAACGCAATGGGCTCTTTAGATATTGAAGCTTTGTTTAAAGAATTGCCTTGTGAATTAATTAAAATGAATTTTGATCTCGATGGAACATTTCCTGTTCATCAAGCAGACCCAATGCAAGCTAAAAATGTTGAAGATCTAAAAAAGAAAGTTCTCGAAGAAAATGCAGATTTGGGAATAGCTGTTGATGGGGATGCAGATAGGTTTTTCTTCGTTGATAATAAAGGTGAATTGATTGAACCTGGAATAACTAGGGGATTAATCTCAAGATATGTATTAAAACAAAATCCAGGAGCAACAATTGGTTACGACATAAGACCTGGAAGGATAACAAGAGACATGATTGAAGATAATGGTGGCAAGCCATTTGTTACAAGAGTCGGTCATTCACTAATCAAAGCAAAATCTATAGAAGAAAATGCTGTTTTTTCTGGTGAAAGCTCTGGTCATTTCTTTTTCAAATCAGAATATGGATTTTTTGAAATGCAATTAATTGTGACTATGATTGTACTTGACGAACTTTCTAAAAGCGAAAAAACAATGGCAGAAATTATTGAGCCTTTGCAAAAATATTTTCATTCTGGTGAAATCAATAATAAAGTTGAGGACAAAATTGCTAAAATAAAAGAAATTGAAGAAATATTTGGAAAAGATGCTTTAAATGTTTCTTTCCTCGACGGAATAACAATTGAACATGAAGATTATTGGTTCAATGTACGTCCTTCTAATACTGAATCTTTGTTAAGATTAAATCTAGAAGCAAAAACAAAAGAAAAAATGGAAGAGATGGTTAAGAAAGTTTTAGATGTTATTACTTCATA
>CAZZGN010000196.1:0-1793 GCA_964654165.1 uncultured Methanosarcinales archaeon
TATTTGTAGAAGAGGGTTATTTGTATGTCGCAAATACCGTATTGGGCCTTTATATATATAAAGTAGTTGATGATAAATATGTTTTTGTTGATTCTGACGACCAAGGAGACACAGCAAGTGGAGTGTGGGGAGACGGGAGTCTTATTTACTTAGCAAATAACACGGGTGGTTTGCACCTGTATTCAATAGACATAGATGGAACATTGACGCACATTGATTCGGATGATCAAGGCGGAATCGCATATGATGTATGGGGTGATGGTAGTTTTATTTATCTTGCAAATGCAGCACAGGGATTATTGTCATATTCTGCTGGTTATGTTTATACGGACAATAAAGCAGACTCTACACTATCGAGTTTGCTCGATGCAGAAAGCAACGATCCAGCACCAACAGACTTGCACTATATAACCGAACATTATGAAAGATTGA
This sequence comes from uncultured Methanosarcinales archaeon, assembly GCA_964654165.1. Classification (GTDB taxonomy): domain Archaea; phylum Nanobdellota; class Nanobdellia; order Woesearchaeales; family CAZZGN01; genus CAZZGN01. Next base: position 433 of record CAZZGN010000196.1, read on the forward strand.
TCGGTGTGAGAAATACAGATTATCCAAATGGTATATTCTTTACCGTTGAATACTTCCCAGAGTATTGGGGAGATAATTTAGATCAGCAATATCTACTCGGTGGCACAGACGAAGGAACTGGAGTTATGTCTTGGGGTAGATATGTGGTGTTTTTTAAAAAACACCAGATATATATAATGGAAGGAACTGATCCTACGCAATGGTCAAGGAGACGGTCGGATTCTCAAAAGGGAAATATTGCACCAAGATCATTGTCTTTCTGGAAACTTCCAATATTTGTCAGTTATGATGGATTGTATAATTTCGATGGCAACATGGATATTAAACTTTCCGATAAAGTTGATTCGTTTTTCAAAGATAACATAAGTAAATTGGAAGATGGTATCGGTGAGGTATTCGACAATAAATATTATTTTAGTTTAAGTGACAAAACTCTTGTGTATGATTTGATAAACGATATATTCTACACATATGATTATGGTTTAAGTGAGGTAATTTATGATCACAGGGATAATTTTCTGTATGGTGGAAGCGGAAATAAAGTAGTTAAATTAGAACAGGACATGAACGACAATAGTGAAACTGTAAACTTTAAAATCAAAAGCAAAGCCGTTGCTCTCGGTGAAAATGAGATGGTTGGTAGTATCAGAAATTTCTATCTTGATATAGATACACAAAGCGAAGATGTGAGCATGAATGTTTACATAGACGACACGCTAAAACAAACCATTACGTTAAATGGTGATGGAAGATTGAGAAAAAGTTTCAAAGCTACACTTAAAGGAAAATATGCAGAGTTCGAGCTTGTGTATTCTGGAACAAAACAAATAAAAATATCGCCACCTTTAGTTATAAATCCGGAGCAAGATGACTGAGATAATAGGACAGATAAATAATTTAAACATAAACGAGATCAACGAGAAACTTCGAATCATACAGAGGCTTCTTGGTGTAAGTTCGAAAAGAGTTACCAGTTCGTATTCAATATTGACGACTGATGATATTATTTTCGCCAATACGAACGCTGGTGTAATAATATTAAAACTTCCGGCTGTTGGTACAAAAATAAAGATATGCAATGTCGGATCGAATTATCTTAAAATCATTCCGAACGGATTGTTGTTTGGAAGCAGCTCTACTTTCACGATGATGTCGGAAGTGATAAATATAACCTTTGACAAAACAGAGGGGTGGTGGTGATGGGTTTTAGCTTAATAGATTTAATAGTTCCGGGACTTGGATTTGTTGCTGATTTTTTTGATGATAGTGATGAAACTGTTGCTGGTGCAAGCACGGATTCTGCAAGAATAAAAGCAAAAGCTGCCCTTGAAGCTGCTGGAATTAGTGCAGATGCTGCTGAG
>CAZZGN010000197.1:0-1780 GCA_964654165.1 uncultured Methanosarcinales archaeon
TTATTGTTGGGATCCAGATAAGTGTGATCTTCTTATTAGCTTATTTGTTCATGTCCTTGCATCTTCAGTTGATATTTTCAGAAATTATTATTTCTCTATTTTTAATCATATCTGTATTTAGTGCTATTGGGATAATTTTGGGAAATATAATGGATTCAGAAGAAACTTCTGTCATTATTTCTGTTCTGCTTTGTATTGTTCTTCTCATCTTTTCAAGTACCATCTTACCCATAGAAGCAATGCCTTCATATCTTCATTGGATTGTAAAAATTAATCCTTTCTATGTTGCAACTGAACTTTTAGTTCGTCCTCTTATACATGGAATATCTATATTCAGTGTCCCCCAAATACTTGCTACTATGTCTGCCTATTTTGTAATTGCATTGTGGATGATTTGGGAATCATTCAAATTTGCAAGAAAACAAGTAGAAAAAGAATAAAAAAATTTATGATGTAGTATCATAAATTAATGTTTTAAAATGGTCTGGATGTCCATCCTTAAACCAAATGCCTATAGTTCCGAATATTGAATCATCATATGTTTCTCCAGGAAGCAAGAAATCTTCTTGTGATTCATCAGGACCTATTCTCACATACAATGTGTCGAAGTTTTCAATATCTGTACTTGCGGTTACATATGTTCCATCAACTGCAATTTTAGTTGGACCCATTTTAACTCTCATTCCGTTCTTGAAATAATATGATTTATCAACAGCCATAAGTTTTACATACCCATCAGCACAATTTACACCCAAACAAGAAACCTCATCAATATACCAACCGACACCGTTTATTGTGTATGTATTTCCTTCAATTACTTCCTTTGTAGTTCCGTCAATCTTGATTGCTGCAGTTTCATTGTTCGATATGCCTAACACCGTTATGTTGTACGCTTGGTTATTTGATACCAAAATAATACTTTCACCATTCTGTATAACTGCATTAGTTCCTTTTATTAACACTAATCCATTTGAAGCTGATGAACTTGGACTGATAACATAATTATTTCCGAACAATTCTATTTCTTCTCCAGTTACGTCGTCATTTGTTAGATTAAGTTGATCAGTGAATACAACCCTGTACTCATAATAATATGGTTGTGTACTTCCTGTAACTTTTCCATTACCTGCAACTAAGTATGTTGGGTAATCCAAATCATTTCCATTCGACCTGCTAAAATCAAATAATGCATTTCCTACAGAAATTGTTTGCTCATAATCATATGTATTCCCTGCATCGTCTTCAAATTCATCCTCACTGAGAATAATTAAATCTGTATCTGTTATTGTTTGGACAACTTCACTTAATGGATTGAATAAAGTTTGATAAGTTGTTCCAATCCAAAGAGGAACTTGAACTGAGTTAGCCAACTCTCTTTCTGGTGTTGCTAAGTCAAACTTTATTGATGCTTCACCTTCATTTGTGTTTAAAAATGTTGTTAGTGCATATTTCCCTTCATAGAAAAATTTACTTAAAGCAGGTACTATTACAGTCTCTCCTGGGTTTAGAGTAAATGGACCGAATGTTATTGGTGCCACACTTGGGGGATATTGGATATTCTTACCATACATATCAGCAAAGGTTCGCAATTCAAATGTCCCTGAAAAAACTCCCTGGCCATTGTTTATTAAGATTGCATCGATAGTTATACCTTCTCCCCCTGTTGGACCTCCGATTAATCCTAAATTAACTAAATCAAGTTGTCCTAAAGGTGGGGGAGGACCAGGATCGGTTAATGTGCTTGGGTGTTTTTCATAATAAGCTGCAGTTATCTCATTTT
>CAZZGN010000198.1:0-1767 GCA_964654165.1 uncultured Methanosarcinales archaeon
AAAATAATCCATTTAAAACCTTTTCGGTTATTCGTCTTTTTTCTCTTCATCCTCTATATCGACAACATCTTCTTCGACGACATCAGAAGGTAATTCATCCTCATCTTTGGTTGGAGCATCATCATCTTTAGGAGGTTCTTTGTTCTCTACAATTTCGACTTCTTCAAGTTCGTCAAGAGTTATAGCATCTTCAACATCTTTCTTAATCGGTTCGTCATCAGTTTTTTCTGCCATTTCTTCAAGTTCTTTGAACTCTTCTTTTTCTTTTTCTAATTCTTTGAATTCTTCAGTTAGGTCTTCTTTAGGTTCTTCTGTAGGAGCAATTTCTTTTTCCATTGAATCAAGACTTTCTAGTTTTTGGTCTTCTTTTTCCAATTCCTGGATTTCTTTTTTCAACTCATCTTTTTCTAATTTTTCTATTGTGCCGAACTTTCCTGTTGTGAGTTGTTTTTCTCCCTGCCATTCATTGACGTAGCCGTTTTTTATGTTGAGTTTATCACCCACATCAATACGATCTATATCTTCATTCCAAAGAGTAAGTTTTATAGAACCTGTGTCATCTTTTACTTTTACGTTACAAACCTTACCTTTTTTTCCGAACTTTTCGAATTCTCTTGGCTGGTCTTTTTCTGTTACTTCTATAGTTATATCAACATTTCCTTGTTTTGCTTGTAATTCGGAGATTTTCATATAATCACCCCTCGTTATCCGGGTTGAAAAGAAGGTATATAAAGGTTATGTAAAAATCAATTCAAATAGCTTACTCTTGAGATCTTCTATCTTAACACGCTCTTGTTTTGTGTTATTTCTATCTCTTATAGTTACGCAGCCATCTTCTTCAAAGTCAACTGTTACACAATAAGGTATTCCAAGTTCGTCTGCTCTTGCGTAGCGTCTTCCTATACTCCCTCCTTTATCATAGAAACAAGGGAAGCAAGTTTTAAGATTATTGAAGATTTTTCTTGCTTTATCATTAAGCTTGTTTACTAAAGGAAAAACAGCGACTTTCATCGGTGATAAAGAAGAATTTAATTTAAGAACGATATTCCCTCTTTTTTTATCATCATTATATGCTTCACAAATTAATGCCATGAAAATTCTTTCAACTCCAAAAGTCGGCTCTATAACTCTAGGAATTACTTTTTTCTTTGTTTCTTCATCAAATATTTCCATTTTTTCCTTACTTGCTTTCATATGTTGCTGTAAGTCAAATTGCCCTCTGTTAGCATTTCCTGCAATTTCTTTAGAACCAAAAGGAAATTCGTAGTCGATATCAAAAGTTGCGGAAGAGTAATGACTCAATTCTTTTTTCATATGTTCTCTAACTTTTAATTTTGTAAGGCCTATATTTTTTAACCATATCATCTGTTCAGCTAACCAATATGCATGCCATTCATCTAGTTTTTTATTTTTTAACAACTCTTTAATTGTTGTTTCTTTTGTATTAGTTTTATTTTTCTCTTGTGTTTCTGCGTCTAACAATTTTATTTTGATATTTTTTTGTTTGTCAGTTAGTAATTGACATTTACTTTGTTCTGGATGAATAAAGTATTCAAGTTCAGCTATGTTGAATTCCCTCACTCTGAATAAAAAATCTCTTGGAGCAATTTCATTTCTAAAACATTTCCCAATCTGTGCAATACCAAAAGTTAGGGTTTGCCGGGTTGTGTCTGTTATAATTTTAAAATTTGTGAACATGCCTTGAGCAGTTTCGCCTCTTAGGAAAGCTGTTGAATCTTGTTCTGCTCCAACATCTGTTTTGAACAT
>CAZZGN010000199.1:0-1732 GCA_964654165.1 uncultured Methanosarcinales archaeon
TGGGCTACATGGTCAATACCTGCACAATATGGTCAATCACGAAAAAGAAGACAAAGGGGTTTGTATTCGGTGTGGCAATCGGTTGAGCGGTTCCTATGATAACCGTCCTTCCGTTGTTGTCTGCCTTCGCAAGAGTGCTTTCCCTGATGGAGAAGTGTTCTACTTCTGGGAGTTCAAGGATAAGGATGATAAGAAAATTATCCTTGACCTTCAGGATAGTTGGCGAATGACTCAAGAGCTGGAGTTTGCTCTTGACAAGCTTGTAGTCAACCCTTACCCTCTTTCGGATAGTCCCTCTATGAGAGCCAAAAGGTTTCTTGATTACCTTATGGATCAACCTACGTCTATCCCCGAGTCGGATATTCGTATCAACAAAAGTCTTGTCGAAAAAGAATACAATAATCTGAATTTATCAAAAACCAAGGATAATTAAATTAACATCAAAGACAAGGAAGAGAATTATATAAGTTCCATTTTCAAGTAACATAGTGGGAGTATAGCTCAGTTGGAATATAAAATAAGTAGACTTCTAGCACAATGGTAGTGCAAACGGCTCATAATCGTTAGGTTCTTGGTCCGAATCCGAGGGAGTCTACCAAATTATTTCCCAATTTCTTTTCAGAAAAAAGAGGAAACTAAGAGTAGGTTCAAGAATGGATATATTAAGTGGCTTAGGAGGCTTCTTAATATGTCAAGAGAATGCAAAAAATGTGGAGATACAATACCAATATCAATCTTTATCGAGGGAGTCAATCGATACTTACTAAACAGAAAATACTGTTTGAAGTGCTCTCCTTTCGGCAAGCATAACACTGCAAGTTTAGAGAAATATACAAAGGGTTATGTTTCTGTAGACAAAAACGGAGGGATCAAAAAGCAAAGAGTTTGTCCGAGATGCGATAAAAAACACTTCTCTAAGTCGTTCAAATGTGCGGCTTGTATTTTCAAAGAGAGAAAGAAAAATAGAGTCAAAAAGATATACGATATTGTTGGACATAACTGTTGGGTTTGCGATTATGGTGAAGGGAAGAAGTCAATCCCGATCTTAGATTTTCATCATATGCACGACAAAACAATGGGATTGACGGCAAGAGAACTCACAAATTTTTCATGGGAGAAGGTGCGACAAGAAATTAAGAAATGTATCTTGCTGTGTTGTAGATGTCATAGAGAAATACATTTTGGTATAATGGAGAAAGATATTGTCGAAAGAAAATATAACGAAAAATGGAAGGAAATTATAAAATCATTTGATGAAATTTCTTTTGAAAGGAAAGAGGTTCTAATCGAATGTCAAAACTGTAAAAAAGAATTCAAACCAGCTAACAAGAATACGAAGTTTTGTAGCCCGGAATGTTCATATACGAAAAGCAGAATAGTGAAAGAAAGACCAACTAAAGAAGGTTTGCAAAAATTAATTAACGAATTACCAATGGTTAGAATCGGAAAGATGTTCGGGGTGTCAGACAATGCCGTGAGAAAGTGGGCGAAGAGATATGGGCTGTAATAATCCAGCCAAAAAGATTGAAGATTACTCTTGACAAACATATACGGAGCTGATAGAGTATCTTCAGAAGGTAAGGGAAAAGGAGATCAACTCATGCAAAAATAAGAATTTCTAAGAAAGAAGCAGAAAGAAGGGGGTATACTCCTGCTAAGAAATAACCGAAACAATCTGGGATCATACCCCAGGGAGCCCACCATTCCCCTGTACTATGCTAAAAGTTTGCCC
>CAZZGN010000200.1:0-1161 GCA_964654165.1 uncultured Methanosarcinales archaeon
CTTTAATGCCTATAATCAAGTTATTAATATTGGGCCTTGCAATGTTAGTAAAATTATTTAATGGAGGATATGGAAATATATGGGAACTCATAGGAAAAACAATTCTAGGCTTATTGCTTGTTGCAGCAGTAGCTATTGCAATATGGCTAGGTGCAGGAGCATTATTAATTATTGGTTTAATTCTTGCGGCAGTTGCTTTATTATGGGACCCATTAGTTGCATTAGGAACTTGGATAGTAGAAACAATAATGGATTTATTTAATTGGATTTGGAACTATATCGCTGAAGGATTTTCTTCTTGGGGTTCATTTGTATCAATGATATGGGATTTGATTAAACTAGCATTTATTGGACAGATAACAGTAGCGGTACTTCTTTGGGATTTTATTAAAACACTTTTCAAGGGAACAGTTAGCATAATGGGAGCATTTTGGGGATGGTTTAAGAGTTTATTTGTAGGAACAATCGATGTGGCTGGTTCATTACTAGGATGGTTTAAAGGATTATTTGGTGGTGGCGGAAGAAGTAGAGGACGTGCAGGTGGAGGAAATGTTTTAGGAGGACAATCTTATGTAGTTGGAGAAAACGGGCCAGAGATGTTCTCTCCAAGTGGTTCTGGAGTAATTACACCAAATGGAAAAGGTGGAGGAAATACAATCAATATTAATAATCCAGTAGTAAGAAATGATATGGATATCAAAAAGATAGCAAGTGAAGTATCAAGAGTATTGCAAAGGCAAATGACCGGGAGATTTTCATCATGAGCATAAGTGATGAATTGAAGGCAATAAGAAAACACCAGGAGTTTCTTAAACAGATGAAAATAGTTGAGTTAAAATTACTAAAAGATATTTTATTTGAATTAAGAAAGAAAAAGGAGGAAAAATAAATGGCAACAATAGGAGGAAAAAGTTTGGGAAATGTTGAAAGTGAAAGTTCTATGAAAGCAAGTGGATTATTTAATATGCCAATGCCTTTGTCTGATTCAGATGAGGCATTATTAAAAGATTTATTTGGAACAACTAGAACAATCACTATATCTGGAAACTTTACTGGGGCAGTTGCAACACTAAGAACTTATGTTACAGATATAGAGGGATTACTTAGTGGAGAACAAGCAAGTCAAACATTTGTAAGTTCCTGGACTAATGCAAATAAAAA
>CAZZGN010000200.1:1171-1722 GCA_964654165.1 uncultured Methanosarcinales archaeon
TCAAGATTTCTCTCACGATAAAGCAGCAAGTGATGAACAAAGAGTTAATTATACTCTTACATGAATTGAGGGAAAAGTAATATGAATAAAACCAAAGTAATGATTAATACCATTACGATTAAAGATACAGATGGATCCCCAGACCCAAAGAAACTATTCAGTTGGGAATACGAAAAAGATGATGATGTAATAGGTGAAGCAATAATTATAGTTCCTGGAAACATAAGAGATTTGGTAGATATCACAAATGGCCAAGTGGTAGAAATTTGGGCAGGTTGGACAACAAGCACAGACAGAAGATATTTCTATGGATATATTGATGGGATTAAACCAAGCGGTGGACAAATAGAAATAACCTGTAAGAATGAAATGAGTTTATTAGTTCGAAAGAATGTAAACAAAGTCTATGATTCAACGGTAGATGCGAGTGCAGGGGAAGTAAGTGAAATAGTTGAGGATTTAGTTGAAACTTATGGTGGAATGACTGCCAGTGTACAAGCAAGTGGAACAGAGGATGGAAAACGAATAGATCAATTCAAGTGTATTAATAC
>CAZZGN010000201.1:0-1718 GCA_964654165.1 uncultured Methanosarcinales archaeon
ATTGTCCATTTAATGTATAATGTTCTACTATGGAATCTTTTAATAATCCAAATGCCCCAAGGGGAAGATTGCATTCTAAGCAAAGATCTTCATCGTCCTTAAAGCAAATTGCTTCATGTGTAGGAGAATAAGGATCATATACACATCTTTCTCCTTCATCGCAAGGTTTACTTTCATTTGTAAGAGTTCGTATAGCTGGAGGTCCTATAAAACCGCAAGTGAAAATGCTGTTTTTATCTCCTTCAGGAGGGTCTTCTAAATTACAAAAGTTAGCTGGTACATCCGGATCAATGCATTCAACAGGCGCAGCCGTTTCGCAAATCATTCCTTCACTTGATATAGCACCAGATTCATAAACAGCCTCAACTTTATAACAATAAGTTTTTTCAGCAACCACACTTGGATTTCCTAAATAATCTTTGAAAGATAATTCATCAATTCCCCCAGTAAACTCTACAGTCCCGACATGAATAAAGTCTTCGCACGTTCCTTCTTCTTGATATCCATTTCCTACTGTTGCTTCGCCTGAACATGTTTCTATTCCTGCAAAAGGTTCATATTCATCTGTACAACTGCCTGGATCGATACATTTTTTTATTTTATATTCTAAAAGTTTATCTTTGCATACAGTTGATGCACGCCAAAATATTAGTAACGCAGGTTCTTTATTATTTTCATCATATACATCTTGCACAGATTCTAAAACTGGTGGTATTAAATCTTCTAATGCACAATCTTCACATACCCCTTCACATTGATCATAAGTTCCATCGCCATCACAATCTTTTGGCTCTCTACAGCAGAACGGTCCATCTAAAGGTTCTCCAAATGTTATACAATCCTCTCCACTACTTCCAAATTTACATGGTTGAAGAGGATAACAAGCTAAATCATCGCAATCTTTTGCACCATCACCATCATCATCTTTTCCATTATCACAAATCTCATTAACAAAATCACACATTCCTGTTACATCATTACATGTCGTACCAACAGGACAACCACAAGTATCTGGTCCTTCGCCATTACAATCAAAAACTATTTCTCCTTCATCATTACAATATAAACCTGGACTTAATTCAGGATTTACACATTCATTTTCTGGATCACAACCTATTGGAGGAACTCCGCAAGTTGGATCATCTTGAATGCATTCACATTCATTAGTAAAAAAATAAGTGCATGAGCATCCATTAGCCAAAATTCCTGGAATTCCATCGCATTGAGATTCGGAAGTAAAATCAGGTGAAAGACATTGAGGATCAGCAGGAAAATCTATAAAATCATCTTCATCATTATCTATCCCATCACTACATTCAGGACTTGAAGGAACATAATTTGTACAATCAAGTGAAGGTGGAGTTGTTTGGGAATATCCTGTATCACATGTGCAATCTGTACAATCATTTCCGCCATCACATTCTTCACCAGGATCTAATTGAGAATTTCCGCATTCTATAGGAATTTCTTCACATTGATTTACACCAAAAACTGGTCTATAACCAAAATCACAAGTGCAATCTGTATCGCAATTAGTTACTGTATCACATTCTTCTCCAGGATCTAAATTTCCATTTCCACAACTATCGTCAAGAACGCAGACTCCTCCAGAGAAAGTATATCCTGTATCGCATTTACAATCACTCCCACAACCTAAAGTTCCGTCACATTCTTCACCAAGTTCTACAATATCATTTCCACAATTATTTTCATCATTA
>CAZZGN010000202.1:0-1709 GCA_964654165.1 uncultured Methanosarcinales archaeon
CGATCACTTGATTTAATTCCGCACTAGAATCCTCTAAACTTCCATCACTAACCGAACAATTAAAATCAAGATTTCCAAGCCAAACATCAGAAACATTGGTAGTTAAAACAGAATCAAACCAATTGTTGGCAGAATCCCAGACCCCAGTTAAATCCTCTTGCCAAGCAGAATCTCCCAGCTTTTGATAAAAGATATTTACAGTTAAAGAAGAATTTTCAGTTTCAGAATCATCCACCAAACATCTTACTTCCAACATTTGAGTTCTATTCATGGAAGTAGCATTATATTGTATATCAATAACTTCTGGAGCATCGTTAACATTTGTAACACTTACAATAAAACTATTTGTAACCATAGAACTAGCTTCGGGATCATGAGCAATACAGGTTACATTCACAAAACCATAAAAATCATTTGTTGCACTTAGATTCAAAAGTTTGGTTACATTACTTAATGTTGAAGAAAAATCAGTTTCATTATTTGTGCAAGTCCAATTTATTAGAGAGTCAGCACTTTCAACATCCACAACATAATTAGATAAATTAATTGTATTGTTATAATTATCCTCGATTAAACTCATTCCATCTATCGCTGAAAAATCTACTACAGGGTTATTATTCGCAGAGGTTGTAGTTAAAATAAAAATTTCTGAATTATTCCAAATGTCATCATTATCCTTAAGATACCATCGATAACCGATTCCAACCCCGACGGTAGAATTAATAACTTTTGTTACATTTGCCCAACTAGGAGTTGCAGTGAAATTCACCGCAGATTCATTTACCCAAATCCCGGTACTATTTGTTGAAAAAAGATACTGCCCATTATTATGCAATGCCGAATAATCATTACAATAAAGAGAAAAAAGAGTTGAATAACCTGCAACACTCAAATTAGCACTTCCATCTGAAGAATAGGGAGCAAAAGAACCATTTGAACTTAAGGGTAAACTATCCACATAAGAACCACTAACAGTAAAAGAAATATCACAAAAACCATCTCTATCAACATCTGCACAATCTTCAGAATAACCGGTTCCATTAGGAAACGCCCAATAATTTCCCCCGACATAAAGATTATTTACATCATAGATATTTATCCCCTGCAATAAACTCGCATTGAATGTGAGAGGATTTCCAGATTCATAATCTACATTCAAAGTATTATTATAAAAATTATTGTAAGAATTAAAACTATTAGACCAAATAAAATTAATACCCGAATTTTCATTTGAAAAAATTCTAGAATTTGCAAGAAGATTTGAATCGGAATTATCTATTCGAACTCCAGAATTATTATTTGATTCAATTGTCAAATTAGTTAAATTGATAAAATCTGAAGAATATGTTTTAATCCCATAATCTTCATTAAAGCTAACAATTGAATCTTCAATTGTATTGGAATTTGAAATATAACTCTCTATCCCCTCTAAAAGATTATAATTTATTATTGAATTGCTTATATTGTTTAACTCTGCTCCAGAATAAAACTTGATTCCCTCTTGAAGATTATTAGAAATATTAGAGTTTAAAACTAAATTTGAATCCGCATTTGCATTATAAAAATAAATTCCTTTTTGTGTATTCTTAAAGATTGTAGAATTGATAATAGAATTTAAACCTGAATAAAGATGAATTCCTGAGTAACCATTTAAACTAAAATTTGAATTAGAAATTCGATTCCCATCAGAATAAGAACTAGCAGTAAGT
>CAZZGN010000203.1:0-1696 GCA_964654165.1 uncultured Methanosarcinales archaeon
AAAACAACATAAGTAGATTTATCAGTTAATTCTGTAAGCCCAACAATTTGTTTAAAACCAAAAAACAAGACTAAAGCCATAACAATAACTGCAAAGATGTAGATAAAAACTTGACTTGAAACTCCTTTTTTCATGTTTATGTATGTATAATAAATGTTTGACTTATTACTTCATTATTAATATTTTTACATTTTATATAGAATGTATCTTGTAAATTAGCTTGATGTTTAATTCCATCATTAGTGATCATTATATTAGTTTCACTTGGTTCTTCAAATTCATCATCACCAAATTCTTCATCAGAATACCTACACTCACTTGGTTCACTAATTTCTATTGAAAGTAAACCATCTTCAGTATAAACCCTTCTTAGTTCTGGAGTAGCTTGTCTTCTTACTTCTAAATTAATTATTTGTTCTTCAGTTTGTTTCTCTGCAATATCTTCACAAAAAACTTTTATTTCATGCATTCCATCATTCAAAGAAAATTCTTTAACATGTGTAGTCTGTGTTTCTAAAATATCTTTATCCGAAATAATTGTAACTGTGCCCTCATTAAGAATATAATAACAAGTTGCATCTCCATTCCCATTGATTCCGCCCTCAGTAACAACTTTTAATTCGAAACTATCTGTATAAATTTTTGAATTGTCTACAGGAAGTAATTCAGTAATAAACAAATCAGGAGTATCAACAGTAAATATGGACTCTTCAACATCTTGATTACCAGCAGCATCCCTACATTGAATCATTAAATTATAATCCCCAGTATTTAATATTAAATCATGCTTATGTTGAACCGCATCAGTTTCTGAAAATCTAAACATATTTTCATAAATTGTATCTGGAATTTCCTCTTCACTTAATATATATCTACATTCAGCCTTACCTTGTTCAGCTCCCTTATCCGTATTAACAGTTAAACTAACATCTCTGGAATAAATAATTTCCTCATTTGCTGGACCAAAAGTAGAAATAGCCAAAGGAACTGTTCCTTGTAATTTATAAATTATATCTTGTGAATTAGCTCTATCTTCTTTATCTTTACATTTTAAATAATAAAGATTTTCAACACTATTTTGAATTCCTATTATCTCTCCAAAACATTCATAACCAGAAACACCTTCCGAATCTCTAACTAAATTATTACCACAAGCCAAAACACCCTCCATATTTTCAAATTCCAAATCAGAATTCAAAGAATATCTACATTCTTCAACCCCACTTCTATCTTCAACCAATAAATAAATATTTGTTGAATCTATATCATAAGGGATAAATGCGTTATTTATTGGATCAAATTTAACTATTCTTGGTGATTCAATATCAGGGGTTTCATCCATTTCAAAAGTAATCCTATAATTACTTCTTTCATTTTCAAAAATATCTTGACAACTTACATAATATATTTTTTGACCTGTACCATAAACACTTAAAGAATCTAATCCAGGATCCTCACTAACTATTGATAACTCAATTTTATGTTCTAATTGCCATGTTTCCTGATCAAAAAATTGCATATTATCAAATTCTTGATTTCTTGTTTTTGAAATCTTACACAATGCTTTTTCATTAGTTTCAACACCAATCACAATAGGTTCACTATAACCAAATTCATCTTGGATCTTATACCCTCCATCAGAGATTGGTTCATAAGTTTTATCTTCATAAATTTCTAAAGGAGATATTATTGGAGG
>CAZZGN010000204.1:0-1666 GCA_964654165.1 uncultured Methanosarcinales archaeon
GAATCTTCTATACAAAAGCTTACAACTTTGGCTTTCCATGCTTCAACGAGAAGTTTTTGCCATATTGAAGTATGATATATCCAGGCTTCCGGAAATAGATCGACAGCCTTGTCCCATTTTTCTGAGATTTCGTCATTAAAAATTGTGAGCTTTAGATCATCTCTTTTTTTTAACTTAGATTTATAATTCACTTTTTTTTTACAAGAGACTTCTTCGTCACTGTCTTTAATTTGGCTGAATATACTCTTATATGTTTCAATTTCGAGTCTGTCTATTTCTTCTTTATTGAAAGAGTTTACTATTCTGGCCCTTGCCATTCCTTTTATTTTATCTCTTTGCTTTCCTTTTATTTTTCCACAGGCTTCTTTTATCATGAAAGCAACCATCTCAGGGTCTTCATAATTATTTACGAGAAGGCCATTTCCTCCATGATCTATAAATTCATTCATTGGAGCGATATTTGAAGTAACAACTATTGTTTCACATGCCATCGCTTCAGCAAATACGATCCCAAACCCTTCCCACCTTGAAGGAAGACAAAAACAATCATGATATGAATACCATTGTGGAAGATCATTATTTGGAACTGAATCGATTATTGTCATATTTTTGCAATAGTTTATAGTGTTGCTAAACCCTTTTCCAATTATAGTTAAATGATAATCATCTCCAAGAAAATCCATGGCGGCAAACAATGTATCGAAATTTTTCTGATCAGAATTTCTTCCAATGCTAAGAACTTTAAATTTATCTATTGTTGAGTTAAGGAGTTCAACCAAAGACATTGAAAGCTCAGACCCTTCTGAAATAGGCTTGAATTTTTCTGTATCAATTCTATTTGGAATGATTATAATTTTTTCTTCATTTACTCCAATAGCTATTAGGAAAGCTTTTACTGCTTCACTGATTGCGATATAAAGCAAAACAGGTGCAATTTCAAAATTAATTGAAGGAACCCTTGATCTATTTGTATCATGGACTGAGCAAATAATAGGAACGTTTATACTTGGACTGTGCTTACTAACATATTCAAGGGCCCTAAGATCATAAACTCTTATACAATCGAGTCCAAGCTCAACACATTTTTGATGATATGTATCTCTTGGCTCCATTGGAAGGATATCCATTCCATACATTGATGCCGGAGTCGACCCGGCTCTTTTTTCCCATGGAGATAGACAGTATGCTTTTTTAAAAAATCCAAGAGGATTGAAGTATCCTGTAAGGTCTGGATATCCTGCCTTCTTATAGGACTGAAGGGGATCATTTGGAACAACTCCGGTTTTTAATCCTTTTTTTTCTGGAATTTTTCCTTTTTCCCCTCCATCGTTTTGGATTATTCCAATAGTTACGAGCATATATCCCTGATCAAGGCTTTCTATTTGATTGAGAGATAAAGTATTATAATATTCTCTGAAATTTTTTGCTGTTATTCCCATATTAATTTCAGGATGTTCAATGAATCTTATTGCGTGTAAGAATCCGATAGAAATTTCTTTTTCAACTTTAAGGCCAACTGTTTCGAAAAATTCTTTCATTGAATACTTAGGATCTTCGAATCCCCATTTCCATACTTTAGCTTTTTCCTGGGCGTATTTTCCTATAACATAAGGCAAACATTTTGCGTAAGGGACAAGGCTGATTACACCTTTTTTTGCAACTCTTG
>CAZZGN010000205.1:0-1623 GCA_964654165.1 uncultured Methanosarcinales archaeon
AAGAAAAGAAGTTAGAGACACAGCAGAAGAAAAATACGAAGAAGCAAAACAAGAAGAAGACATAGAATTAATGAGAAAATACTCTTCACAACTTCTTCGCCTAAATGATGAAATGATAAAAGAAAGCAAAGAACTTTTAGAAGCCATGGGAATTCAAGTTATACAAGCACCTTCAGAAGGTGAAGCCCAAGCAGCACATACTTGCAAAACCAAAAGCGAAATTTACGCAAGCGCAAGCCAAGATTACGACACCCTTCTCTTCGGAACACCAAAACTAATCAGAAACTTAACACTCGCAAGAAAACGAAAAACATTCTCAGGATATGTAGAAGTAAAACCAGAATTAATTGAATTAGAAAAAGTCCTAAATTCTTTAGAAATAAATTTAGACCAATTAATATGTTTGGGAATTCTTGTAGGAACAGATTACAATCCAAAAGGAATTCCTAGAATCGGACAAAAAAAAGCTCTAGACCTTGTAAAAAAATTTGAATATCCTGTTGAAATTTTCAAAGAAGTTGAACTTCAAATAGAAAACCTTCCAGAAGAAGACAGATTTGACTGGAAAGAAATATTTGAACTATTTCATAAACACGAAGTAATAGACGACGAAATAGAATTTCCAAAAATCAACGAAAACAAAATAAAAGAAATTCTTATAGAAAGACATAATTTCTCAGAAGACAGAGTTAACAAACAACTTGAAAGATTAAAAGAAATTGAAAAAAAGAAAAAGCAGAAAGGATTAGGTGATTGGTTCTAAGATAATTTCTTCAATTCTTTTTCAATCTCATTCATCTCTTTTTCTATTTTCATATTTTCTTTATTATAAATCTTTAATTTTGGTGCAGGAGCATCCTCACCCTTTCTATGTTTTTTCATAAAATTTGAATATAATTTATCTCTTTTTCTTTCTAATTGATTATACTCTTCTTGCCAAAACAATCTATCTTTTTCATTCTTTTCCCTATCTCTAATAAGATTTATTCTTCTTTTTCCAGCTAACTTTTCTACTCTCAATCTTTCTTCCTCCATTTTTTTCTGATTTCTTTTTTCTAATCGCACATGACTTTGTTCTTCTTTATATCTTTTTTTAGCTTCTCTTCCTTCACGAATTTTATTATCTCTAAGAATCTCTTTTTTCTCTTGCTGTTTTTGCTGATAAATTTTCTGCCCAGCTTCTTTAGCTTTTTCTGCAGCCTCTCCTTGGGCCATCACTAAATTTTCTCGTTTTCGATTTGCATCATCTATTTTTGCTTGTTTTCTAGCATTCTTCCAATTAGCTACTTTATCCCAAGCCTTACCCCCTAATTTTCCAGAAGCCTTTGCTAATTCTTGTTGTTTATTAAATGCTTTCTTAGAAAGATTTCCTGCGCCCTTAACCCCTTTTCCAAAAAATCCTGCTCCTTTTTTTATGCCTCCTCCAACCTTTCTTGCGCCTCTTCCAAAAAATCCAGTTCCTTTAGATCTTAATTGTCTTGAAGGTCTTGAAGGTCTTGAACCAAAAAATGATCGTTTTGGATTTGAACCTCCAGACAAAGCATTTGCTACATGACCTCTACCTCTTCTTTTACGAAAACAAAAAAACAACCCAAGAGCTAAACACAAAACACCCGCAAAAAT
>CAZZGN010000206.1:0-1616 GCA_964654165.1 uncultured Methanosarcinales archaeon
CATTTCTGCGTTTCGTATATATCCAGCAGATTTACCATATTTTTCCCAATCTGCTGGAAACTGAGCTGTGTTTATGTTGTATTCGTATGCAAATTGTAGTGCAAGCTGATCAACTCCTCTGGCACAACCACTTATTACAGTTGTTATTTTATCAAACCATCCTGATTTTTCAATTGCAATTAGGATGGTTTGATAGTCTGTTATTATTCTACTCCCAGCTATTATTGTTTTCATCTAAATCACTAATTCTTGTTCATATGGGGTTAGTGTTGCACCATACTCTGCTTTATATTTAAATGGTGGTGCATCTGTTTCAAATAATAATCTAATTGCCTCATCTCTGTTGATAGGAAGATCAGAAGCTTTGTTTATAATAGCTTTAGACATTCTACCGTTGGCTTTTGCAATTCCTTTAGTCACTTTCAGACGTTCCTGTTTACTGCAAATTGAAAGACCTCTTATATACTTACCCCATTTTTTTGTTAAGCTTACTGTCACAATTGGTCTTTCTCTTCTGTCTGTATAATGATAAATAATAGGTTCCATTATATTTCCTCCTTCCTTTTCTCTCGTTCAATTTGATAAGTTAATTCCAATTCATATTCGCCTTGTTTAAATTTGATTTTTCGTAGTACATCCCAGTCTACGAATTTAGGTTTTATATTATCCACCCACTCACGTACTTGTCTTCCCACCTCGTTAATCGTCTCTTTAATAAGGACATTTTTTGGAGGTGTGGTGGATAAAATAAATGGTACAATGAATTTACGTGTTTCATACATTAATCCACCTCCTCTATTATTTGCATGTTTTGTACCTGCATATTTTTCTGATAAAAATCATCCACACTATGGAAACCGTTCTCACCGTCTATAACGAAAGTTCCTTTTGCAGTATCGAGCCAAGTACATTTAACCCTCCTTTCTTCAGGCCCGATTAGTTCAAATGTGATTTTCTCATTTGTACCAATTGTTGTTTTTATTGCATCTTCCCGTGCTTGTAGTAGTCGCATGTTATCACCTCCTTTTTATGATCCAAATAGTTCTCTTCGTAAATGTTTAACATCATCTTGTTTCATATCTCCTGGATCTCCATCTGCCAATTCGATTATTTCTGTTTCAGTAAATGCAGATAGGTCATGTGCCAATTGATCTGCTGGTGATAATGTATCTAAGACATTTGTTTCTGATGCATCAGGGTCTAACATTATAAACACTCTACTAAAACCACTGAGAATTTTTAGTTGTTGTCTTGTAGCACGTTTTGTGTATAGCCCACCAGCACCATCACCTATATTCCACACATCTGTTAGTCCTTCCATTACTAATATTGTGTGTTTGGCTGTGTCAACATTATAGATGGTGTTATTTATGGGTATTAATGACTCTTCATTGGTGGCTTTTTTGTATTTCTCTTTGCGTTTTCGTGTGATATCTGCTGCTATCCATGATACTACTCTATGATTAAAGTATATGGGTGCAATTAATGTATGCTTCCACCTTTTACTGATAGGTCCAACACATTTCAGTTTGTACTTATGAAATATATATTCAGGATCAAATCCCCTTGACACTAAATATTTCCTATGCCCATTTAAGAGTTCATCTTTAGCTTCG
>CAZZGN010000207.1:0-1308 GCA_964654165.1 uncultured Methanosarcinales archaeon
TTTTGTGTGTGTGGCAAAAGTTTTAGACCAATCATAACTTAATCCTAATCTTTTTTGTTGTTTAATAAAATTTTTTATTGATTTCTCTGTATATTTTTTAGGATGAATACCTTCTTTTAGTGCTGCATTTTCTGCAGGTAATCCAAAAGAATCATAACCCATTGGATAGAGTACATTAAAATCATTCATTCGTTTGTATCTTGCAAGAATATCCCCTATGGTATAATTTCTTGCATGACCTATGTGTAAACCATAACCAGAAGGGTAGGGAAGCATTTCAAGTAAGTAGAATTTATTTTTCTTATTTCCTTTTATTTTAGATTTATCCCATTTATCTTGCCACTTCTTTTCTACTTGTTTGAAGTTATACATGGGTAAAATTAGAAGAAGAGTATATTTAAGTTTTTTGAAAAGGTTTAAAAATGTTGATTAAGTAGTCTTTCTTATGGGCCCATAGCTCAGCCTGGATAGAGCGTCTGCCTTTTAAGCAGAAGGTCGCGGGTTCGAATCCCGTTGGGCCCGTTTTATAATAACTATTGGAATCCATAAAATATTATAAATAGTTAAATAATCTCTTAATTATGCAAAGTAAGTTATTACTAATTTCTGGCACAGGAGATAGTCCTAAATTAGTTGAGGGCATTCATCGAGAATTGAGAGAGACCTATGGGATGGATGATTCTGTGCATGTTCTTATACCAAATAGACCTGAAGAGGTGGCAAGTGATGTATTGAAAAATAGGACTTATCCTTTCGTTATGGGAAGATTTCCAGATGGAGAAACTAGAGTGGATATAGGTAAAAATTTACTTTGGGACGAAGCTAGGGGGAAACACATTGTTATTGTGAAGTATATGTATACCCCAAGAAGACACCCTTATATGCATGTTAATGACCACATAACAGAAGTTTGTGCTTTATTAGATGTTATTGGAACTACAGATACTTTAGGAAGAACATTGGTAACACCTTACTTACCTTATTTAAGATCACATAGTATTGAAAAATATAGAAGTAGGGGATTCTTTCAATATGATTCTTTAGCAGATATGATAGAATCATTTAGTAGGAAAGGTCTTGAGGGACTAATATGTATAGATCCTCATTCAGATAAAATAGTTGAAAAAGGAAGAGAATTTGGTATAGATGTTCATAGTATAGATCCTTTCCATTCTAATCGATATATTAACCCTTTTAAATTAGGATTAAACTCTACTTCCGAAGAAGTTTTATCACAATTACAACCTTTCTTAGAATATTTCAAAAAAGTTAGAAGTGAAGAGGCATTTAAAAATAAAAGATTTGTTT
>CAZZGN010000207.1:1318-1613 GCA_964654165.1 uncultured Methanosarcinales archaeon
GTTTCATTAGATGATGGTACGGAAAGAAGGACAGAACAATTTCTAAGAAATAATGATTTAGATTGGGAAGATATAATTTATATGACTAAAAGTAGGGATACTATGGGAACCCCAAAATTTTCAATTAAAGGTTTTTCTAGAATTAATGAAGATAGTTTGAATGAAAATGTTGTCGGGATATTGCCCGATGATATGATTGATTCTGGAGGAAGTGCAGATGGTGTTGCTAGATTTTTAAAATCAAAAGGTGTTGGAAATGTGGAATTATGGTGTACCCATCCTCTTGCACCAAGAA
>CAZZGN010000208.1:0-1611 GCA_964654165.1 uncultured Methanosarcinales archaeon
AGCTACACTACCGAATACAGAATACAATCCTGAGCAATTCCCAGGACTTGTCATTAGGATTAAAGAACCTAAAACATCTGCATTGATTTTCAGTTCGGGAAAAGTTGTTTGCACAGGTGCAAGAACGCTTGAAGCTGTCGATCAGTCTATAGTTCAAATTAAAAAAAGTCTTGAAAAAATCAACGTTAAAATCATAATAGACCCTGTGATTAAAGTCCAAAATATCGTCGCATCGGGCAAAGTGGGAATGGATCTAAATCTAAATACCCTTGCCATGAAGCTTGACAATACAGAATACGAGCCTGAGCAATTTCCAGGTTTAGTATACAAGCTTCCAGAGAAAAAAGCGACATTCCTCTTGTTCAGCAACGGTAAAATCGTATGCACAGGAACAAAGAGTGAAGACGAGGTCCATGCAGCACTTGAGAAGCTAATTGAGAATCTCAAGAAAGTGACTAAATAAGCACTGGACACTGGACATACACGCGTGAGACTTATAAGGATTAGAGGTATCTATAAACAACATGAATGCCACAAAAACAGCACCTGCGCCGGAAATGGAGAATAAACAATTAGATGCTACAGAGCAAATAAGACGTTTCAAAGAATTTCTGGAAGATAATTATTATGTTGCTTTATTAGAAAGTGTAAGAAAGGGCATCCGATCAATTAAAATCGACTTCTCAGAACTGGCAAGATTTGATCCAGAACTTGCAGAAGAAATTTTAGAAAAGCCTGAAGACACCATAAAAGCTTGTGAAATTGCTGCAAGTGATTTCGATTTTTCCAAAGACGCAAAAAAATTAAGAGTAAGATTTGAAAATCTTCCTTCTACTCAAAATATGATGGTTCGTGACATTAGATCTGAACACATCGGCAGTTTCCTCAGTCTTGTAGGAGTTGTAAGGCAAAAATCTGATGTAAGGCCTCAAGTAACCACAGCTAGATTTGAATGCCCTGCATGTGGAAATGTCATTTCAGTTATACAATTAGACGCGAAATTCAAAGAGCCCACACGATGCGGTTGTGGTAGGAAAGGTAAATTCTTCCTTCTAAACAAAGAACTAGTCGATGCGCAAGGAATTGTATTAGAAGAGGCTACAGAAAACATCGACGGTGGGGAACAACCAAAAAGAATAAACATCTTCCTCAAAGAAGATTTAGTCGCACCTTTATCAGATAAAAAAACTAACCCAGGAACAAAAATAGTTGTCAACGGTTTTGTAAAAGAAGTCCCAATACAATTAAACTCTGGTGGACAGTCAACAAGATTCGAACTTTTAGTTGAAGCAAATTTTGTCGATTCCTCTGATGAAGAGTTTAGCAATATTGAAATCTCGAAAGAAGATGAAGATGAAATTCTGGAACTTTCTTCTAATCCAGATGTTATGAAAAAACTTATCCAATCAGTCGCTCCTGGAATTTACGGTTATGAAAAAATAAAAGAAGCCCTACTGTATCAAATGGTTGGGGGATTAAGAAAAGCAAGAACAGATGGAGTACCAACAAGAGGAGATATGCATGTCTTGCTTATAGGGGATCCGGGTGCAGGAAAATCTATGTTATTGAAAAGAATGGCAAAGATTGCACCAAAAGCTAGATTTGTTTCTG
>CAZZGN010000209.1:0-1602 GCA_964654165.1 uncultured Methanosarcinales archaeon
ATATTATTATTATGGCAAACTTTAGAAAACATACTCTATCAACAGGCAAAGAAATTTTTGCAGGAAAAGACTCCGAGCAAAATGATTTACTTGTCAGTAGCTCTAAGAGAAATGATGTCTTGTTGCACACCCAAGAACCAGGAAGCCCATTTGTTAATTTGAGAGATAATCCTAGTAGAGACGAGATTCAGGAAGGAGCAGTCTTCTGCGCCCTAAAGAGCCAGGACTGGCGTAAATCTCAGGGGAACATTAAGGTCAACGTTTTTTCGAAAGGTGACTGCTATAAGGCGGGTGGAATGAAAAGTGGAACTTGGGGAGTAAGAAAACATAGTGAAACTATTAATGTTAAGAAAATGAAGATTTTGAAGTTAAGAGACGAGTTGGAATCCGAGAAAGAAAACTGAATGTTTTAATCAGAAGAGTAGCACTCTAAGTAAAAAAGAAAAAATCTTGAAAAACTAGGCCCATTAAATATTAATGAAGTCCATATTCAAGAGTCTTATTAATCTCTTGTTCTCTTTCCTGTTCCCTTTCAAAATCCTGTCTATACACTGGATTGTTTTGCATCTCATAATTATGCTCTACATTCGCTTTATATCCTTGACAAACTAATGCTGCTGAAGTTACAACCAATGCTGTACCTAAAAAAAGTTTTGCTAGACCTGAAATCTTTTTTTTATTTTCCATTTTTATTTTCCTCCTTACAATCAATACTTTCTACAAAATCTTTAATATTTTCATAAACTACCAAATTATATTTTTGTGCGAGCCGATGAATTTCAGTAGATGTCCCAACTAGCCCAACTGGCCGAATAGATACTGGGGTATAAAAGCCACATTCATTATAGGAAAATAACTTAGCAACAGGGCTTAAACTAGATTCTTCTCTTATCTTATTCAAATCTACCAAGTCTCTATTAGGACCTACTTTTTTTGTACCATATTTCTTAAACATATCTTCTGCATTGTCAAATATCATTTGGCTTGATCCGTCTAAAAAATTAGCATTATGATTTGATGCATCCAGAGAATTACCATCCGTTAGCGCCAATAAATCTACGGGACAACAATAATCTGGAGACTGATCTGTCTTAAATAAAATACCTTCTGGCCTGAAGCTTCCACTATAACCTTTCGTAGGGATAGATGTGCATAATCTCATCCCTAAAACGTTATGATATGTATTAGGCTTGATTGTCCCTGATTCCAATATCTCTGGCAAGTATTGGCAGGTTTCTTTTATTTGCCGTTTTGGGACAAAAGTTGATGTCTCTAAGGGTACTGATTCTCCTGTGCCTGTCAAACTTTTAAAATATATTTCTCTCATAGAATATTGGCTCTTTAGAAACATTTAAATATCCCCTTCCACTTTGTGGTAGGTATGTATGAGTATTTACTTCAAACTATAGGATTAACAGAGAATGAGGCGAAGGTATACGTTGCCCTTCTTAAAACTGGAAATTCAACAAGCTCAAAAATAATTTCGGCCGCAAACATTTCTGGAGGAAAAATATATGAGACTCTAGATAAGCTATACAAAAAAAGCTTTATTAGCATCAGTAATATTAATGGAGTAAAGAATTTTCAAGCAACAAAACCAAA
>CAZZGN010000210.1:0-1600 GCA_964654165.1 uncultured Methanosarcinales archaeon
AAAGGAGTTCCTTATGGTCATCTTGAGATTTTAGGTGAATGGGCAATAGAACAAAATATCCCAATGACAATTACAACAAATGAATATTCGGAAAGTGGCGACGGATTTTATTTTGATACCGAAGAAAAGAAAGAAGAACTTGAAGTTGAAGAAGAAAAAGATGAGAAGAGGATGAGTGATTAATATGGCAGATGGAACTTATGTAGCAATAAATGGAAAATTCACATTTGAAATTAATCAGAATGGTTTGGATTATGATAACGAAAAAGAAAGACAACAGGCAGTAGATGATTTCAGAGATTGTTGGGACAATTTTTTAGAGAGTATCAAACATTTAGACCATATACCAACATTTGAGTTTGATGAAGCAGAAGTTGAAGTTAATGAGGGTGAATGAGAAATGAAATCAGAATCAGAATTGAATGAAAAGGCAGAAGAAATCAAAGTTATGCTTACGGAAAAAGATTACACCATAGCAGAACAAGATAAAATAATTGCTCTTTTGATTGACAAAATGGAGAACGATTAATATGACTAAAATAGGACAATTCAGATTATGGCACTTTTCAAATCTTGGAAGCAAAACATATTTTCATGCAGACGTTGAATCAGTTGAAGAGGCAAAATCAAAATTAAAATTATTGGCAGACTATGACCTTGTTTTAGGTGATTTGATTGAATCAAACGCACAGGGACTTGAAATTTATGTTGGTCTTGATGTTGATTATGAAACCAATGACGGATGGGAAGAGTGGATGGATGATGACGGAAACGATATTGGTGAACAAGATGAGTAAAGTTAAGGAAGGAACAACTTGCGAAATTGAAGCTGAAACTGGAAAAGGATTTCAAGAATACAAATACGCTGACGGCTCAAAAGTTCCATCAGGAACACCAATAGGAAAAGAGATTTTTTCAAATGGTGAATGGAAATTAAAATTATATGATGGGATATTTTTTTCAGATGAAGCAGGTGATGATGATGAGTGATATATTTGTAAAAAACATTGATATTGATTTGATGCGAGAACAAAGAGATTGGCTTCTTGAGACATTTGAAGCTGGAACTAATGACAATGCAGATGGGCTTGTTAATATGCTTGATGAGATGCTTGACATAGCAGAGGGACACAAATGAAATTTAACGAATTGACTAAGGTTGCGAAAGCAGTAGCAGTAAATGATTACATGAATGGTTGGAAAGAAACTCATCCTGATGAGGAATTATCAATAAAAGAAGCAACTGAATTATGTATAGATACAAATGAAGATGTAAATTATAATCATAAAGGTGTGTTAGTCTCAACACTTGATGTTAAAGTTGGGGATATTGTTGAGATAAATTCACCATTAACAAAAAGATGGTGTAGAGGAACTTTTGAGGTTAAAGAAATAATCACAGAACACGCATTTTCAACAGGTGGAACAATATTCACAAATGAAGAAATCACAAAAATTATTTCAAGAGGTAAAAATGATAATTGAACTTAAAATACAACATGATGAGATTTATCCTGATGGAGATTGGAGAAAAATCGCACATGAAGAAGATAAAAAAGATTTCACAGATGAACAAGACGAAATGATATATCATTATATC
>CAZZGN010000211.1:0-1597 GCA_964654165.1 uncultured Methanosarcinales archaeon
GAAATTAAAAATTTCACAGGCATAGATCAGGAATATGAAGAACCAGAAAATCCAGAGATTACCGTTGACACATCAAAACTAACGGTAGAGGAATCAGTTGGTTTAATTTATAATTACTTAAAAAAGAACAAAATAATATGACTGAGAAAATAAATGTCCAAGACATAGTCAGAATTGCAAAAGAAGCAGGGAAAGAAATCTTAAAAATCTACAACAAGAATTTTTCTGTAGATTATAAAGATGATAAATCTCCCTTAACTGAAGCGGATAAAGCTTCCCATACTGTTATTGAAAAGGAACTTAGCACACTTTATCCAACGATACAAGTTCTTTCCGAGGAGGGCAAAGACATTGCTTATGAAGAAAGAAAAAACTGGCATATCTTCTGGCTTGTCGACCCTTTGGACGGAACAAAAGAGTTCATAAGTAAAAATGGTGAATTTACTGTCAATATTGCATTAATTGAAGACGGGAAGCCAATTTTGGGAGTTGTTTATGCTCCCGTTAAAGAAATAACTTATTATGCGGATGAAAACGGGAGTTTTAAACAGGAAAAAGAGAACCCTCCAAAAAAACTTGAACCAATAAAAACTGAAGGAAGTACATTAAGAGTTGTTGCAAGTCGATCACACTTTACTGATGAAACAAAAAAGTACATTGAAAACTTAGGAAAAAAATATGAACTTGTTTCAGTAGGAAGCTCACTAAAAATATGTTTAGTTGCAGAAGGTAAAGCAGATATTTATCCTAGGTTGGGGTCAACAATGGAATGGGATACTGCTGCAGCACATGCAATTATTAGTGGCGTCAAAAAAAAGATAGTTGATTACTATACAAAAAAAGAATTGATGTATAATAAAGAAGATTTACTAAATCAATGGTTTGTGGTTATTTGATATCTGTTTGAAATCAATCTTTGTTAAATGAAAGTGAGCGAAGTGAGAGTGCAATGTCCCTTGAGTTGAAAGAAAGCCCTATCTAACAAATAAATCAAAGTGGTGTTTCTATGGTAAATATACTACTGGTATATAGTAACAAAATAGAAAGATTTATAGATTCTGCATCTTGTGAGCCGTGGCTTGTGTCGCCCGAATTCTCGGTTTTGAGCTTTATAGCGAGGTGGAATGCGTGAAAGAACAAAATATGCGTGAAAACTTTTTGGATAAGCTTAAAGTCCTTAAAAATAGGCTTAACAGCGAGTTTGATGAGGATACTGTGCATAATCTTACAAAGATTATGAGCAAGATAGCCCATTATCACTACAATAAGCAGAAGTTCATGCTTATGGGTGAAACAAGAAAATTATACAATTTTCTCATTGAGAATGGCTACAATCCTTATACTGTATATCGATGGATGCTTTTGGATAAACTTCCAGAGGATATTAGATTTCAAGTAAGGCAAGGCGAAATCAATCAAAAAACAGCTGTTGCAAATGGCTTTGAAAGAAGACAAGAAAATGATACAACATTAGCACAAGGCATTAAATTTTCTGGAATTGCTTTAATAAGGAGGATGTGAAAATGGGAAAGAATTTTGGGAGACCAAACACAAAAAGATCATTACCTAATGTTCTTAATAAGAAGCAGTTAACTGA
>CAZZGN010000212.1:0-1550 GCA_964654165.1 uncultured Methanosarcinales archaeon
TGACCAGAATAAAAAGAAAATCATTCTTAAAAATACTTAGAGAAACATCCTATTGATTATTAATAAGGTTTTTGATTAAGTTATCTTTTCAAATTTAATAATGCCTTTTCTTCCATCGCTCCAGTAATGGGCTTTATCCCCATTAAATTCCAAATGTGGGAATTCATGAGTAAAACCTACAAGTGTACCCCTTTCAAGAACACGAAATTCATTATGAGATTGTATACCTTTCCCCTCATCATTGAAAAAAAGAGTAACGTCAGGAAGTCTTTTCCTTGATTCAAGATGATTGTAAAGACCTTCTTTCCCTAAAGTCCCAAGGGAATATACTACTGATACACCTGTTTCAAGGAGGAACTCATTATTCTCAAAAAAAGAAGCATAGGGGTCTTTCCCACTGTGATATTCTTTATAAATTTGACTTATTCTTTTAGGAACAGGAAAATGCAAAAGTTCTATGCCTTCCTTTGGTGCAATGCCGAAAACAAGAGGTATTTCAAAAATATTTTTCCTATTTGGTTTTGGCGCAACATCATATACGTTAAAATCAGCAATCTCTATCTGTCTGCATGGTCTCCATTGAGAAACAGTATAAGGGAAAATTGTCAGTTCTTCTTGATATGCAATTCCATCATTTTTGTATTCAGGCAGGGATTTTATTTTTTTGTGATGTTCAATTGCAATAATAAGCTCTTCTTCAAGTTTTTTAGGATCAGTATGAAGATGTGTTTCTCCAGTACCATCACCAATAATATCTCTGACGAAATCTTTAACGGTATCGAGACTGGCGATACCTCCTAAGTTTTCAGAAGTTCCCCTGTGCCAATCATATTTTATATCAATCAAAAAAGAATCTTCTATATGGGGATGTTGAGTAAGAATTACATTAAGAGTAGATTTATTGTATTTTTGAATCCCAAAATCCTTCCAACCGAGATTTAATTTCATTCCCCTACTTTCAGCATATTTCTGCATTATTTCTACTTCATCAGGTGTTTTGTTAGTCCCATATCTAACAATATTTAGTGCCTCCTCAATCTCTTCTTCAGACTCAACTACTTTAGAATCATTATAACCTGCAAAACTTTTTCCTAGGCCGTCTTCATCATCATCTGATCTAAAAATTACAGGATATCCTAATTCATTACATATTTTTATTATTTTCTTATTAACATGCCACTTTTTTCTTTTTGGAAATCTTACAAATGAAGAGATAGGTATCTCTGAAAGTTCAGTCATTATATATTCCAGATTATTGAATTTCCCAACTATGCTCATCCTGAAAGGTATAATTCCTCTATTTATAAATGTTTACTAGATAGTGGTTAAAGTAGATAAACAATAACCAAGCCTATAGCAATAAGAGAATAATTAACTATCATGAACCATTTCTTCCCCCATTCATAGCCATCGAACTTATAGGAAGAAAATGGATAGAATATGGGTGTTCCGAAGAAGTCTCTAGGATGGGAAGGAATATCAAGTAATATATGCAATATCCAAGGCAGGATATACCATGAAAAGCTTCTATAAAAGATAAACAATATCAA
>CAZZGN010000213.1:0-1502 GCA_964654165.1 uncultured Methanosarcinales archaeon
TGTGTTTCTTTTAGTTTATATTTTTGCTATTTTAATTCCTTTGAGTTTTGGTATTAATCGGTTGTTGGGGAAAAAGAGAGGAATAAATTCCTCGAACGTGGTTCGGGAATTTTAGAAGAAAATAGTTATCTCCTCAAGAGTGTTTTGAGTTAGGTTATTAGATTTAGATTAATTAAAATGAATTATTCTTTAATCTTAGATTATAACCAATCATGAAGATCATTTGTGAAGTATCCTCCAAAATCATTTGTGGTGGTGTCGTTGTCGCAATGATATACTTTGTGGATTGCTTGATTAAACCAAGTTTTGAGGATTAGATTACTTTGTTTGATTAATAATTCGTTTTGTAAATTTATTCTTGTTTGAGGAGGTTTAAACATTGTAGGTTTGAATCCAAAACAATTTTCAAATATTTGAATTGCTTCTGTTATGTTTTCTTGAGTTAGATTTGTATGTTTGAATTCTTCATATGTGTGTGTGAATCCATGGAGTCCAAGTGTTTTATTTAATGAAAGGATTTCTTTACACCAAGTTTGATTTTCATCTATAGGGATTTCTCTAAATTTTGGAATTACCCACAAAATATCTGATTTGTCTATATATTCTTGTTCACATGGAATATTTGGATGGAGGTCATCTATTTGTCTTGGAAGAGTTAATCTTGTTAGGAAAAGTAGAATTATTATTGTTAGGGGAATTATGTAGATAAGATGTGTTTTTTTCATGTTATGAATGGGGAAGGGAGGGTTAAAAATTTGTTGTTTGGTATGGGGGTTTAAAGTTAGAATTTAATGAATTTATAATTAAGGGAAAAAGAGTGCAGCGTGGGTCGCAGGAATTCATCCTGAATTCCTAGAAGTAAAAAATCGGCGTTTTTGAATATTGATTATTTTATGAAACATTTTTTAAATATTGGGTGATTATCACAGCACATGGCTAAATTTAAAATTGCTCCTCAAAGAGAATTTAAATCATTAGATGAATTTACAATGAATCAGAATAATTTTCATATGCATTTTATGACTCATCTTAGGGGAAGTATGATATATAGAGCAAGAGATTGCTTTAGAAGATTCAAAACTCAATATTCTGAATTAGAACGTAAAACAACACAAATAGCATTTGAAACAGTTAAAGGTCAACCAAAGAGAGAAGAATTACCTTATGAACAATTATGGGAAGCATATAAGGTAATGTCTACATTAGTTTTTACTAGAGACAAATATGTGATGAAGAAGAATAAAATAGTAGATGATTGGTACTTGTGTAGATAATAAAGAAATTTATTAATATCAGTACGGATGAAGTTTATGGAAGCATAGAACGGGGCTCTTTTACAGAAAACTCCAATTTGAATCCCAGTAGCCCATATTCTGCATCAAAAGCTTCTGCAGACATTCTATGCATGTCATATTCAATTACCCACAAGCTTAAATTAAATATCATAAGGAGCACAAATAATTTTGGACCTTACCAGTAGCCTGAAAAGGTAATCCCTCTTT